>JBOFIW010000084.1:0-5362 GCA_051650365.1 Vibrio sp.
GCTGGAACAATAGCAGAAAACGGGAATGTTGCGATTTCATGCACCGGAATGGGGGAGTACTTCATTCGTTATGCGGTGGCGGGGGATGTTGCTGCGCGAATGCGTTATCTCAAAGAAGATGTACACACAGCTTGTGAAACCGTGGTGCAGGGTGAATTAAAAACTGTGGGTGGCGAAGGTGGTTTAATTGCTATTGACGCTGAAGGTGATATTCATTTTGCGATGAACAGCTCTGGGATGTATCGCGCCTGTATTGATCGCCATGGGCAATTCAGCGTGAAAATTTACGCTGATGAATAACCGATTCTTAATTATCGTTTGCTAATAACCTAATGGATTTTCAAGGTCGTTTTATATGAAATTTTCATGCTTAAAAAATGACTGCAAGGATTCAAATTCGGTGCTAGAATCCTTTTTTAACTAGCAATCAGACTTGGAAAGATGGGTAATAACGTAGTCGTTCTTGGCACCCAATGGGGTGACGAAGGTAAAGGTAAAATCGTAGACCTTTTAACTGAAGATGCAAAATACGTGGTTCGCTACCAAGGCGGACACAACGCAGGTCACACACTAGTAATCGACGGTCAAAAAACCGTTCTTCACTTAATTCCATCCGGTATTCTTCGCAATAACGTGAAATGTATCATCGGTAACGGTGTGGTACTTTCACCAGAAGCACTGCTTAAAGAAATGTCTGGTCTTGAAGAGCGTGGTGTTCCTGTTCTTGAGCGTCTTTTCATTTCTGAAGCTTGTCCACTGATCCTGCCATACCACGTTGCTCTTGACCAAGCGCGCGAAGCTGCTCGTGGCAAGAAAGCAATTGGTACTACTGGCCGTGGTATCGGTCCTGCGTACGAAGACAAAGTGGCTCGTCGTGGTCTGCGTGTTGGCGACCTATTCGACATGGCTTCTTTTGCTGAAAAGCTGCAAGAAGTGATGGCATTCCATAACTTCCAACTTGAGCACTTCTACAAAGTAGAACCAGTGAGCTACGAAGCGGTACTGGAACAAGCTAAAGGTTACGCAGAACTGCTGACTTCTATGGTTATCGACGTGACTAACGAACTGGATGCAGCGCGCAAGCGTGGCGATAAGATTATGTTCGAAGGTGCGCAAGGTACGCTACTGGATATCGACCACGGTACTTACCCATATGTAACCTCTTCAAACACGACTGCGGGTGGTGTTGCTGCGGGTTCTGGTTTCGGTCCTCGTCACCTAGGTTACATTCTTGGTATTGCGAAAGCATACTGTACTCGTGTTGGTGCCGGTCCATTCCCAACTGAACTGTTTGACGAAGTGGGTGAACACTTAGGCGTTAAAGGTCACGAGTTCGGTGCAACCACGGGCCGTAAGCGTCGTTGTGGCTGGTTTGATGCAGTGGCGATGCGCCGTGCAATTCAAATCAACTCAGTAACTGGCTTCTGCTTGACTAAACTGGATGTTCTTGATGGCCTGAAAGAGATCAAGATCTGTACTGGTTACCAAATGCCAGATGGTTCAGTTGCTGAAGTTTCACCAATGGCGGCTGATGCATTTGAAAACGTGACGCCAATTTACGAAACTATGCCTGGTTGGTCTGAAACGACTTTCGGTGCCAAAACTCTGGCTGAACTGCCACAGACAGCACTGGATTACATCAAGCGCATTGAAGAGCTGACTGGCGTTCCTGTAGACATCATTTCTACTGGCCCAGACCGCAACGAAACTATCATCAAAGTTCACCCATTCAGCGCGTGATCTTGAGACGAAAAATAGTAAGCCGACTCACTGAGTCGGCTTTTTTTTGCCATACTGTTGGTGGCATTTTGTACGTCTGTGGCAAAAAATTGCCGTAAAAGGGTAAATGAGCCTAAAGCGATGGCATTCAATGCCGATATAGAAAGCAAACCGGGTCAGAGTGCAATGTGGCACGCGATGGCTGCGGTGTTATGTAAGAGTGCAGGTATGAAGCTACGAACGGTAGCCGCTTCCTTATTGCTTGCATGGCACTCCTCGTACAACCCTGCTTATGCAGCGGATTTAGGAGAGCCAGTGCCTATCTATTCGGAAGCTGAGCTAATCAAACTGATTGAAGAAAATAAACATCTTGAGCGTGTAAAAGCCGATAATTGCCAGATCGTGGAAGACATTGTCGCGCGAGCAACGCGTATCAGTCTGCCCTCGTACGAATTCCTGTATGGTGACATGCTGGCATGGGGCGTGTGTGTGGATCAGGATGTCGAGCTTGGTCTCTATTATATGGAGAATGCGGCGCATCAAGGCTTGCCAGCAGCTCTTGAGCAGCTTGGGCGTTACTACTCCCGTGGCACGTTAGTTCAACAAGACAAAGAACGCGCAATTCCTTATCTGCGTGAAGCTGCGGCTATGGGCAACTTGAATGCACGCATTCAGTTAGCTGAACTGTTACTGCGTGATTACGGTAGTCCGCTCGATTATGAAGATGCGTATCGCTGGTTATATAACTCGGTAACCGCTGATCAGCGTACTCACAACCGGATCGCACTTCTTCGTCAGGGCTTAGAACGCCGTATGCCGGAGAACATTATCGCGCGAGCAAAACGTCGAGAAACGTTCTGGTAAAGCGCTTTACCAGAACGCAGATTTTTTAGTGTAAAAGTTATTAGCGTAAAAACTGACGCATCTCCTGCAGTGCTTGCATAATCTGCTGACTGGAAATTTGTCGCTCCTTCTCAGGCATCAGGTCGGCACTTAAGGCTTCAACTCGGCCACTCGGGTAACTGACCAACATCTCCTTATCACTCACCAATGCATAGTTAAAGTAACTGCCGATAATCGTCCATTCTCTCTGCGGACTTGCTTGCCAAAGCGGATACCCTAACGCAAATTCATTCATCGGGTTTTGTACTCCTAACACTTCTTGCATCAGCATAGGCGCCACATCAAGGTGCGTGGTTTTATGGGTGAGCACAGTGCCTGCTTTCTCTGGAATATAGATATACAGCGGTACGTGAATCTGCGCCATGCTGTAGTTACTGCCATGCCCCCAATAATTCTGTTGATGATCATTAAATTCTTCACCATGGTCAGAAGTAATGATCACGATCGTATTGCTCAGCTCATTGTGGGTTTTCAGCTCATTGAGCACTTTACCGATCAATGAATCTGCGTAATAGACCGCGTTGCGATAACGGTTACGATAGGGGTTAGGATCAAAACTGTTGTTGAGTTTGATGTGATCAACGCGTTCCCAATAAGGAGTAAACGGCGGCGTCATGCTGGATGGAAAATCTGCCGCATGCGCTGAATCGTAAAACAGAAAACCAAAGTAAGGCTGGTTACGATCGCGCTGATTTAAAAAGGTCAGAAAATCTTCAGTGATACGCTCGTCACGCTGTGGCGAATTATTTCCAGGTGTCACTGTGCGTAGTTGTGGGATTTTGCTAAAGATCGTCCGATCAAAAGGCGGACTGTTTAAAGGTGCCGAGCTGTAAATCGCAAATTGATAATTGAGCTCGGCGAGTGCCTGCATCAATTGAGGACGCGTCTGACTACTTTGAAATTCTTCCCAATAAGTGGCAGGTAAACCATAAAACAGACTAAATAGCCCAGCTTGAGTTGAGTTGCCACCACTTAAATGATGGGTAAAACGGGTGGCACTTTGACCAAAATTTGCAATATTTGGAGTGACTTCGCGATTGGCATCATCAAAACGCCAAGCATCAATGCCTATCACCAAGATGTTAGGGCGCTGTGCGGGGGACTCGATACGCAGTGGGCGCAGAGGGTAGTTTAAAGCGCTACTGGTTGGGGCATGAAACTCCACTTGTTGATTGCGTGCCGTTTGTGCATCGACAACGCCCAGTTGATTGAAAAAGCGCTTAGCTGTCAAAGGATAATAAAGTGGCCAATGGTAGCTGTAGCTTGGTATTTCGCTGTCATAAGTGGCATCTTTCCACGCATGAAGTATCTGGCTGCTGATCAGCGCCAGTAGCCACAGGCCGCAGGCCATTCCAATTAAGCGTGAACGTTGTACATGGTGCGCCAGTTTCATCACTAACCATTGTGCAAGACCAACAATCATCACGATCAAGCTTGCCATCACTAGGGTGTACCAAGACACACTGATGACCTGTTCTCCACCATGCAGCAGTAGATCCCACACAAAGCCACTGAGATGGAAACGGTATTGTTGGTACACCTCAATATCGACCAACAGCAAAATACTGACGATCCAAGACACCAAAAAAACGACGCTATGCAGCAGTCGACTTGGTAGCCAAACCAAGGCGAGTGCACTGAGGGTAATCGCAAAGGCGAATAAGCCAAACCAGCCAAACTGAGTGGTCAAAAGATAAGTATAAACCGTCGTGTTGCCAGCACTGACCTCCATCCATTTCAGATAAGGCAGACCTAACACACTCAATAAAACGGCGTTCAAAATAAAGTGACTAAAAAGCCACTGTATATTCTTTTTTATCATCAATAACATGTGGAATCCCCGTATCAGATGGGATTGGTTGGACAGCAAAATCGTTGCAAATAATAACTTAAAAGTTGACTCAAGTCACATTACCTAGAATGATGAACTGGTTCTGTGCGTTGTCATTAGTTGTTAGTAGTGACAAAGCAGTAGGATATAACTAACACCTTCCTAGATAAGCAGGTCTGCCTATGTCTGATACCACACATCTTGATCCTTTCGCTGATCGCGAAGCCGACAATTATGACAATCCAATTCCGAGTCGTGAGTACATTCTCGAATTTTTAACCCAAGCCAATGTTCCCATGAATCGCAACGATCTGTTCGAAGCCCTGAAACTTGAGGGTGAAGAGCAATATGAAGGGTTGCGTCGCCGCCTGCGGGCAATGGAACGAGATGGCCAACTGGTGTTCACACGCCGCCAATGCTATGCCTTGCCAGAAAAGTTAGAAATGGTGAAAGGCTATGTGATTGGCCACAAAGATGGCCATGGCTGGGTACGTCCAGAAGGAAGCCTCAATAAAGAAGGCGATATCCTATTACCTCATCATCAGATGCGTACGCTAATCCATGGCGATTATGTATTAGTGCAACCAAGCGGTACCGATAAACGTGGCCGCAAAGAGGGGCGTCTAGTACGCATTTTAGAAGAGCGCAATGGCCAAATTGTTGGGCGTTTCTTCTTTGAATATGGTTATTCCTACGTAGTGCCGGATGACTCACGTATTCACCATGACATTTTGATCCCGAATGACTTACGTGCCGGAGCACGCATGGGTAATGTGGTGGTGATTGAAATTACTGATCGTGGCACGCGCAATCGCGGCATGATGGGTAAAGTGGTTGAAGTACTTGGCGAAAATATGGCGCCGGGTATGGAAACACAAATTGCGATTCGCACTCACCAAATTCCTCATG
>JBOFIW010000085.1:0-4371 GCA_051650365.1 Vibrio sp.
AATATCATAAACCGCTTTAACATCATCCAAAGCAAAAGTGTCTGTAGTACCGAATGTCAGCATAATTGTGGGTACCAATTGCTGCTGTTCAAAGCAACGACTGAGCTGACGATGCAGATCATTCAGATCGAGTTCATTATTGTCAGTCACTCGTACGCGAATGACTTGTGATTGCACACTTACTCCTAGCAAGGCTAAGTTGGTCATATTCGAGTAATGGCCCGCTTCCGAGTTGAACATTTTAAATGAGCAGGAAGCTACCCCCTGCGAAATTGATGCAGGAATGGCTTTACGCAACCCCAGAAGGTAACCATATAAGTTGCAGAAAGTTCCTCCTTGCGTAAATATCCCCGTGGCTTGTTCGGTTGAGTATCCCGCTAATGACGCAATTTGGCGAATCACGAGTTTCTCTAGCTCTGCGGAAGCGCCTGCGTATTCCGCATAGACTAGATTAGGGTTAGCAATCATTGCCAGTAACGCCCCATGAATTGCCGGGTCACAGGGGGTTGAGATAACATTCTCTACCGCCCGTGGATCATCCCAGTTTTTCGAATGCTGCGCTGCATACAGTGCCAATTCATCAAATGGCTGATTTTGATAACACGAAAAATATGGAATTTCATCTCTCGTGCTCAGTAGTTTAAACAGATGATGATCATAAGCCGATGGTTCCCGACGTGATTGCAGCAGTGGCTGAATTTCTAATGAACGATACAACGGCCATAAATCCGGATCGCGAGAAAAAAACTTAGCTTTCACGGTGTTGTAATGTTGCTCAAAACTGGAATGGAGTGGATTGTCTTGCAAGGACAATCCACGAGCAGATAACGCATGGCTCATGATAAATATCCTAGTTAACGTAGTTTAAACTTACCAACAAGCTGCTCTAACTCCTGATTGGAGATCGAAAGCGATTCCGTTGCACCTACCGCTTGTCTACCACTCATCACCAACGATTCAACAATCTCTCGAATCGACAACATACTACGGCTCAGTTCTGCTGCTACAGTACTTTGTTGCTCGGTAGCTGCCGCTATTTGAGTACTAAGATCATCAATATCACACACGGAGGAGCTCATCATATTCAAGCTGCCCGACACCTCTGAAGTTTTATCTGCTGTTATCTGGCACTGCTGTTTAGTTCGTTCCATCGCCACCACGACACCATCGGTGCCTTCAAGCAACTTACTCAACATATCGGAGATTTCTGTGGTGCTATTTTGAGTTCTTGCGGCTAAGGCACGTACTTCATCAGCCACCACAGCAAAACCACGCCCTTGTTCTCCCGCTCGCGCAGCTTCAATCGCCGCATTTAAGGCAAGAAGATTGGTTTGCTCCGAAATCGCCCCGATCACACTCAGTACTTCGCTGATTCTGTTAGCATCTCGGTTCATACTAGTGATACTTTCTGACATCTTGTCGACATCATTCACCAAGGAGGTGACCGTAGAGACCGCATTGTTGACGATCACTAAAGATTGCTGTGCTTCTTTGCTTGCAGCTTCTGTGATCTGGTTTGATTGCGTCACGCTCTCCGCGACCGTACGCGCACTTTCACTCATCTGAGTGATCGCTGTGACCACCTGATCCGTTTCCGATGAATGCGTCATCAACATTTGTTCATTCTCTTTTGCGGTATGGCTTAGCTGCTCGATGCTGCTTGAAATCACCTGAGTTGCATCAGAAATTTGCAACATCATACCTTGTAGATTGCCAGAAAAGCGGTTAAAGCCAGCGCTGATTTGTGCTAAGTCATCATTCCCATTGACCTCTAATCGACGAGTCAAATCACCGCTTCCTTGTGCTAAATCGAGCACTGCCGCTTTCAAACGCAATAGTGGCTTATAAATTTGGTTGATGATAAAAATGATTGCACCAATACTGATCGCAATTAACGCAAGGCCAGTAGTAAACGCATCTCGCACAGCCACATCCACATCGGCTAATGCCGTGGCTTTATCCACAAACACCATGAGAGTCCAATACATGTCGTCAGTTAAGTTAACGCGTTTATAGTAACCATCAAATTCAATGCCCAAGTAAGGGAATGAGAGATGGCCACTCTCTTGGCGATGGAAGCCCTCTTCCATCTCACGGAAAGAGGGGCTCACTTGAGAAGGTGTTCGTCCGATATCCGTGGGGTCATCGCTCGCAAAAAATACCGCATGTTTATCTGTCAACGTGGCAGCCCCACCAGCAAAACGCATATTGCTGACTTGGCCAATGATGTCATCCAACTGAAAATCACCAAGCAATGCACCAATAAATTGACCTTGTTGAATGAGAGGAGTTACAGCACTGATCACTTTCTTACCCGTGATTTGGTCTTGATAAATGTCAGTCAAAAATGAGTTGCGCCGACTTTTGGCCTGTTGATACCAATCACGATCGGTAAAAATATACCGCCCTGTAGTAATACCACCCTCCTTGTCCAAAGACATGTAGGAGCGACCATCTTCATACGCCACAATTACATTGGTGATCTGTGCAGCCTCACCTAATAAACGTACTTGATTAAGGTTATCTGCATCAGAAAGCTCAGGGTTAAACAGTTTTGCACCACGAGATACGGCCTCATATCGGCTTTTAACCCAAAACTCTAATTCAGAGACATGGTAATTCAGCTTGTTTTGTGTTTCGTTGGTTAGTGAATCAATCATCTCTCGTTTGAGAGATAACATATTGATCGTTCCCAGAATCACCAGTGATAACGTTACCAATATCACTACGCTGGTGTAGATTCTTGCTTTAAATCCTAGAGTCATAACTCCCCCTGCCTTTTCAAGCATTCAATCGTAAATTGCGGTTCCTTTTCAGGCGGAGTCGTGTTTTAGATTTAGAATAAAGATATGGATAACACGAGAGCCACCTAGCCAACCTTTAAAAGTTGGTGCATAGATTACGGATATGCAAGCTATATCACAGCAAGTTCCAATGGATAGAAGGGGAAAAACAAATTAACACCATGAATATCAATGGCATTTTAATTTGTGAAATTTATATAATGAGACTATCGGGAGAAAAAGCAAAAGAGCAGCCTAAGCTGCTCTTTAGATGATTGACCTAAGTCAAACCATTAATTAGTACTTCGCATCAGCGAAAATCGCGTTACTCTTCGTCTTTCTTGTTTGATGCCCAAACGTAAAGCAATTCCAGAGCAATCGTTGCACCTGCCAGTGAAGTCAGGTCGCTTTGATCGTAAGGAGGAGACACCTCCACTACATCCATACCGATCAGGTTGATACCTTTCAGTGCACGGATGATTTTCAGGATTTTGTCTGACGTTAAACCGCCACACACTGGTGTACCCGTACCCGGTGCGAAAGCTGGATCTAGGCAGTCAATGTCGAATGTCAGGTAAACCGGCTTATCACCTACGATGTGGCGAATTTGCGCCACAATCTCTTCGACAGACATGTCGTTGGCTTGCATCGCGTTAATCACGTTGAAGCCGTGGCCTTCTTGTTTGTATTCCGTACGAATACCCACTTGCACAGAGTGCTTAGCCGAGATCAGACCTTCTTTTGGCGCATGGTAGAACATGGTGCCGTGGTCATACGCACTGCCGTTCGCGTAAGTGTCCGTGTGTGCATCAAAGTGGATCAACGCCATTTCACCATAGTGCTTAGCATAAGCACGCAGGATTGGCAGAGTGATGAAGTGATCACCACCCAGTGCCAGCATAGTTTTGCCACTTTTCAGAATTTCGTTGGTCGCCGCTTCTAAGCGGTAAGTGAAATCTTCTGCATCACCGCAATCAAAAACCAAATCGCCCGCATCAACCACGTTGATTTTTTTGAACAAGTTGAAATCCCAAGGGAATTTCTTACCTTCCCATGCGAGGTTCACTGAAGCACGACGAATCGCGTCTGGCCCCATACGAGCACCCGGACGACCTGAAGTCGCCATATCCAAAGGCACGCCAAGTACCACGACATCAGCGTTAGTATCTACTGGATTACGCACATAAGGACGACGGACAAACGTCATCGCGTTTGAGTAGAGTGAATAATCAGTTTTAGTAAACAAATCATTCATTTAGAAATCCTCTAAGTAAGTATAGCCGCTTAGGCCTAATTCAAGTTCCGCCAATACGGTTTCTTGTTCTTCTTTGGCAACACGTTGAGAAACGAGTTGACGATAGTTGGTGCGAATTTTATCTACGTCGATGTGAACGTAGCGCATCATATCTTCAACCGTGTCGCCTTCATTGATAAAGGCAATTTCAGAATCACCATTATCGTTAATGTTTACCACTACGCTGTGTGTATCACCAAACAGGTTATGCATATCACCCAAGATTTCTTGATATGCACCTACGAGGAAAAAGCCCATCAGGTAAGGTTTGTCGCTTGTCCACGCTGGTACAGG
>JBOFIW010000086.1:0-2547 GCA_051650365.1 Vibrio sp.
CAGTGTTGCTAAATCCACGAAGAACTCCTCAGGCTACAGATTCGCGATAATGAAAACTTATCCTCATTATCGGCAACAGAATAAATTCTTTAATGAAATTGTCTGAATAGACAGCAAAAACTCACTCAAGTGTATACGCAAACGAGGAGAAGATGCACCTCTGCCACCCAGAGTTTTTCTGTTTTCATTTACGACTTTGTGGGCTTTTTTCCATTTCGTTAGCTAACACGGTAAAAAAAGCGTTCTATTTCTGACAAAATCGCTTGGTTAAATTTGACCAGCTCAGCCCCCTGAGGTAACTTTCGTGCATCTTAAGTAAGGCATACAGATTATGGCGAGTAAGAAACCGGAAAACATGTCCTTCGAGTCAACCATCGAAGAGTTGGAACAGTTGGTCGACCAACTGGAAAGTGGCGATCTGGCACTCGATGAAGCACTAAGAAAATTTGAACGTGGCATCAGCCTCGCAAGAGCGGGCCAGCTCAAGCTGGATGACGCAGAACAACGTGTGCGCATTTTACTCACTAACAGTGATGATGCACCACTGAGTGACTTCAACGATTTACCTGAATAAGCCATTTCCGAACCACAGCCTGAACAACCGATAAAGACGAGCACCCTATGATTGAGGCGTTATCCTCATACCAACAGCGAAATAATCAGCAACTGGATCAGTGGCTGAACCGTATTCCTTTTCAAACTTTACCTCTTATCGAGGCAATGCGTTACGGGTTACTCCTTGGTGGCAAACGTGCACGCCCATACTTGGTGTACATTACTGGTCAAATGCTCGGCTGTGAGCTGAATGAGTTAGACACTCCGGCCTCTGCGGTTGAATGCATTCACGCTTATTCCCTGATCCATGATGATTTGCCGGCAATGGATGATGATGAACTGCGCCGCGGTAAACCGACTTGTCACATCGAGTTTGATGAGGCCACCGCGATTTTAACCGGCGATGCCCTGCAAACTCTGGCGTTTACCATTTTGGCAGAAGGCACTCTTTCTCCTGCAGGCGAAACACAGCGTGTCGCCATGATTCAAGCTCTTGCCGAAGCTTCTGGCGCACAAGGCATGTGCCTTGGCCAAGCCTTAGATCTGGCTGCTGAAAATCGTTTAATTTCACTGGAAGAATTGGAAACCATTCACCGCAATAAAACCGGCGCTCTAATGCGTTGTGCGATTCGTTTAGGTGCACTGGCTGCTGGTGAAAAAGGCCGTGCGATCCTGCCACATTTAGATCACTACGCAGATGCGGTAGGTCTCGCGTTCCAAGTTCAAGATGACATTCTCGACATCATCAGCGATACCGAAACCCTTGGTAAGCCGCAAGGTTCTGACCAACAACTGAACAAAAGCACCTATCCTGCTCTTTTAGGTTTAGAAGGAGCTCAGGAAAAAGCACATACTCTGTTACAAGAAGCGCTTCTGGCTTTAGAGGCAATTCCCTACAATACTGAGCATCTAGAAGAGTTCGCCCGATATGTCGTCGAGCGCAAGAACTAAACAACAAGCGCGCATACTTATGACTCTTGATATTTCAAAATACCCAACACTCGCTCTGGCCAATACACCAGATGAGCTGCGCAGCCTTCCAAAAGAGGTTCTGCCCAAACTGTGTGACGAATTACGTACCTATTTGCTCAACTCGGTGAGTCAATCCAGCGGTCACTTAGCCTCAGGCTTAGGTACGGTGGAACTGACTGTCGCGCTGCATTATGTCTACCGAACTCCATTCGATCATTTGATTTGGGATGTAGGTCATCAAGCTTATCCACACAAAATTCTCACCGGTCGCCGCGATCAAATGCCGACCATCCGTCAAAAAGGGGGACTACACCCTTTCCCTTGGCGTGAAGAGAGTGAGTTCGACACCCTATCGGTTGGCCACTCTTCGACTTCGATCAGTGCCGCGCTTGGCATGGCCATCTGTGCAGGCAAAGAAGGTAAAGACCGTAAAGTGGTGAGTGTGATTGGTGATGGTGCGATCACCGCCGGTATGGCGTTTGAAGCGATGAATCACGCTGGTGATGTTCATCCAGATATGCTAGTGATTCTCAACGATAATGAAATGTCGATCTCTGAGAATGTGGGCGCACTCAATAATCACCTCGCGCAAGTGCTTTCGGGTAGCCTGTACACCTCGATTCGTGAAGGTGGCAAAAAGGTGCTTTCTGGTATTCCACCAATCAAAGAGTTAGTTCGTCGTACCGAAGAACACCTAAAAGGTATGGTTGTGCCTGGGACGCTGTTTGAAGAGCTCGGTTTTAACTACATCGGGCCTGTGGATGGCCATGACGTACTGGAACTGATCAAAACCCTGAAAAACATGCGTGAGCTGAAAGGGCCACAGTTCCTCCACGTGATGACCAAAAAAGGCAAAGGCTATGCGCCAGCGGAGAAAGATCCGATTGGTTATCATGGCGTGCCTAAATTTGACCCAAGCCATCACAGCTTGCCAAAAAGCAACAATACGCAGCCGACCTTTTCGAAAATCTTCGGCGATTTCCTGTGTGATATGGCAGCCCAAGATCCTAAGCTAATGGC
>JBOFIW010000087.1:0-4626 GCA_051650365.1 Vibrio sp.
GTGTTTGTGCCTTTCTCCGTGTTTTATCTGCGTGAACCACTAAAGTTAGACTATCTCTGGGCTGGCCTTTGCTTAGTGGGTGCGGTGTACTTCGCTTTTCGCAGTAAGTTTGCTTAGTTCATTTTTATCAAATATTCCGTGTATTAAGAGCGATGTACCGAGCATCGCTTTCTCTTCTATCTTCTTGCTTAGAAAAGCCTGCGTTTTTCATCACTCAGTTTGTCATTATTAATTGACTTACTAAACTTTAGGTTAAATAAATTGTGGTTGGATTGCCATTCTGGCGGCTAGCCGAAGCATTAGTAAATTAATCATGTAGGACAAGGATATGCTTAACTCTATAAAAAGCCGTCTGATAACTGGGATTATTGCTTTGCTTATACTGTTATCGGGGATCGCGGTAACAGGGTTGTTTTACACCTTTAAACTGGGTGATAGCATTCTTAGCCTCAGCGGCGACATTACTCCAACCATTGAAAATACTGATGACATGATTGCTTCTTTGTGGGAACAAGCCAAGGTGGCTAACGAGATCATGGCCTCAGAAAGCATTGACGAAATAGAAAAACTACGAGCACACATCCCCGAGCTTAAACACACTTTTAATGAGGCAAACTCAGAGTTGAAAAAATTGCTTGATGAGCAAGAAGGGCTAGTTTTACAACAGATTCTAGTGGTGAATGATGAGTTGAATAAAAATTTTGAACGGATGTTTAATGCTCACTTAGCGGAGTTGCAAGAAGAAGAGAAAGGCAAACAACTGTTAGTTGAGTTTGATGCCAAAGGGGCATTGATCGTGACTGCTTTGAATGAATTTGTGCAAGAGAACCAAGAGGAGGTGGCAAATGCGATTAAGCGTAGAAGCCAGCTCATCCAGCAAGGTAACGCAACATTCGAAGAGATCAATGGGATTATTGATAATATGTTCAATCACGATTACCCCGTGGTGGTTGCTGCACTTGAACTACAACGAATTGTAATGGAGATGCAAGATACAGCAGGCGAGTACCTTGCTGAAAAGGATATGAATAAACTGCCTGATATCCGTAACGATTTCGATAAATTAGTACGAGAAGTGGATACGTTAATGTTGGTGCTTGAGGAACTGGCTGAGTCAGATGAAGATAAACAAGACAGTATTCATTTAAGAAAAGCATTTTCAGACTGGAATCTAGCGGCCATAGAGGATGAACGGTTGTTTGATACTTACCATGATCGCCTAGAACAAGAAGCTGCGGCAGATCAATATACTGAAGATTTAGAGGCCAATATCAAACAGGCTGATGCATTACTTGAAACGCTTGCTGCTTCAGCCGATGCCATTTCAGATGAGGCGGACGATATCGGGCAACACACTGAGGACACAGCAGTAAAAATGGTAGGGACAATGTGGGTAGCCACCATTGTATTGGGGGGAATGATTGCCTTTGCTCTACTTCATTCAATTTTAAATCCGATTAAAGATTTGACGGTTAAGTTAGAAAGCATTGCAAAAGGGGATGGTGATTTAACCCAAAGAGTGAATGAAACGGGGGCCCGTGAGGTTTCATTATTGGGCAAAGCATTTAATGAGTTTGTCTCCAAAATTCAAATGATGGTGACCAATATTGCTAATGAGTCAGGTCAACTTGATGAGTCCATATCCTCCATTTCTCGCTTATCATCGGAATTGAGCGAAGATGCGAATAAGCAAAATGAAGAAGTAGAAACCGTTGTTCATTCCATCAGCCAAGTGAGCGAAGCCGCAAGTAGTATTTCCTCAAACGTACATCGGTGTGCGGAAGCCTCAAAAGAAGCGGATCGAGATGGTCAAGTTGCCAAAAGTGTGGTGAGTAAGGCCGTTAGTTCAGTTAATGGGCTCGCCAAAGATATTGAAACCACAACGAACGACATTGAACAACTAAATACTGAAGTGGTAAAAATTGCCTCAGTTTTGGAAGAGATCCAAGCGATTGCAGAACAAACCAATTTACTTGCCCTTAATGCGGCCATTGAGGCGGCGCGAGCGGGAGATCAAGGTCGTGGTTTTGCTGTTGTTGCAGATGAAGTAAGAACACTGGCTTCACGTACGCAGAATTGTACGCATGAAATAAAAAATATGACAGAGAGCCTGAAAAAAGGGGCGAGTTGTGCGGTTGATGCGATGATTCGTTCAAAACAAGAAAGTAGCAATACTGTAGCGTATGCCGAGGAAGTGGGAGAATCGTTGAATCGGATACTAGAATCTATCCATTCTTTGAATGAAATGAATGAACACATCGCCACTGCCGCTGAAGAGCAACGCGCGATTGTCGTTTCCGCAAACGATAATACCCGCAATATGCAAAGTATGGTGGCGGCAAGCCAAAGTACCGTGACGGAAAATTTATACACCACAGCAAGTATGAATAAATCAGTCGCGCGTCTGAACCAGCTCGTATCACAGTTTAAGGTTTAGTGCTTAAAAAATTCATTTTAGAGTACTTAGCTAAAACCAAACCCAGCCAACAATGGCTGGGTTTGGTTATTAACGTCATTGGCTCGTGAATTAATGATCGATCATATCAGCGAGAATCATCGCCGCGTGAGTTTCAACGGCTCCCGAATCGAAACCGTACATGTGGCCATATTTGTTCGCCAGTGCGGTATGCACATTGTTAGTGATCTCATCTTGCCAGCGTTTGAACCAAATGAAGTGGTTGCCATCACTTAACACTGGGGTGTAGGGGGCTACTTCTAGCTGCTTGCCCACTTCAGTTCTGATGTCCGCAATGTACTCAAGTAGATCTTTTACATCCTGTTTTGAACCGATATTGCCATGGCCGCCGTTAATAAAGTCCCACTGTTTGCTCAGTGGTTTGCTCAGAAGGTTTTCTAGATCTTCTTCGTAACCGTGGAAATGTTCTGCTCCCGCGAAATTGTAAAACGGCAGTTGATCGGGGTTAATCATGTCCGCGAAATGCAACACACGATCGCTTGGAATCAGAATCATGGTGTTATCAGGTGTATGGCCAGAGCCTTCTGGAGCCATTATCTTGATTTTCACTGAGCCAAATTGAACCGTTTTAGGCTTCGTCAGATCGTATATGTCATTCGGCGCTGGAACTTTCGGGGTTTTCACACCGTTTTCGCCTACTTCGGCGTGTTGGTTGATCTTGTCCGCAACGGTTTGGCTAGCAATAACGCGGACTTTATCTACTTTAGGATAATTTTTCTTAATCAAGTCAATCAGTTGGTTGCCACCACCTACATGGTCTAAGTGGTAGTGAGAATACATAATCGTAGTAATTGGCTTATTGGTGATGGATTGTACCCCTTTAAAAAGTGCATCAATACGCCCATCGCCTAGTGGGTCAATCAGCAATACCGAGTCTTCGTTAACCACAACGGTAGCGTTGTAATAATTGACCCCGATCCAGTAGGTATTTTTGCCCAATTTTTGAACGGTGGCTTGGCTGTTATCAAACTGGCGCTCATACAGATTATTGATTTTTTGTCCCAGTTTCAAAGACCGAGTCGCAGAAGGCTCAACTTCGATTTTCACAGTGTCTTGAACGGTTTCACCAGGAAAAAAAATCGCGCGTTGATTGTCGTGATCATGGCCTTTAGCACTCGCATTAAAAGTAAGTAGTGCTGCAGCAATAGGGGCTAAAGCTAAGGTGGATAGTTTCATTTTTCTCTCCTCAATCAGGTGATGAAAAGATAAATGAGAAACAAACATATCAAAAATGCATACTTGTTATAGTATGTATATCATTTACGCACGAAATTATTAGGTGATGATGTGGTCGCCCCCGAAATTAATCTACGCAGCATTGATTTAAACTTATTAACGATTTTAGAAAAGCTATTGATTCATAAACACATTAGTCAAGCTGCACAAGCATTGAATATGAGTCAACCCGCCGTTAGTCGAGCCCTGATGCGTTTGCGTGAACAATTTGGTGATCCACTGCTGGTGAAAGTAAAAAATGAGTACCGCTTAACCGTAAAAGGTGAGCGCATCTACAACGAACTGGAGAGATCACTTAATACCATTCGACACATGTTGGTGGATGACAAGTTTGACCCAATGCTGTACTCAGGCGTGTTCACGATAGGGGCGCTGGATTTCGAGATGATGATGATTGTGCCGAAATTGTTGGCGCGTTTTCAACAACGTGCACCGAACTTGAAATTACAAATTGTGCCTTACAACGCTTTTATGCCGCTGCATGATTACTTGGAAAAGGTGGCGGATTTATTGCTGTATTCCACTGATGAATCACCCACCAATGTGTTTAAGCAGCGTTTATTTAATGACAACTATGCTGTGGTGATGTGTAGAAACCATCCGTTAGCCAATCAACCGATGACACTGGAGAGTTATTGCCAGAGTCGACATGTGATCATTTCCGGTAATGGTTTAGGCAAAACGGATATGGATCATGAGCTGAAAAAGCTCAATTATCAGCGTGAAGTGGTGGCATCGTTGCCACATTTTTCTATGGTGCCTGAGTTACTGATCAACACCGATCTGATTGCCACCTTACCAAGACGTTTGGTGACTCACTTAGGTCGGCGTTATGAGATTACCGTGGCTGATTTACCTTTCTATACTGCCGATTTTCGAGTGGAACAATTTTGGCATCTTATCCATCACAATAG
>JBOFIW010000088.1:0-3729 GCA_051650365.1 Vibrio sp.
TGTTGGTTAACAAAGGCTTTGAAGCGCGCTTGAGTCTCTGCATCGGCTTTGTTGTACCAAAAGTGCAGCATCTCTTCTGCGGCAGCAGCAGCGGTTGCATTCGACATCTCTGCTTGAAGCACTGGTTGAGCTGCGACAGAGGCGGTAAGGGCTGCTATCCCTCCCTTTTTATTGTATTCCGCCGTTTCAAATTCAAAATTACGGCCGATCTGTAACCCTTCTTTGACTAAGCGATCTTGACTTAGATTGACGGCTTTACCTTGCTGATCAATCAATTGCCACTGCATGTTTTTGATTGCTTTAGTCGCTTGTGGCGCATCACGGTATTTAGGCATATCAAATGTCAGCTCTTGATTTGCCGCATTAAAAGTTGCAATCACCACGTCACTTTCAATGATGATACGGTCATTGCCTTGACTGAAGTAAGGAGAGTAACGAAAGACGATTTGCTGCTCGCCATCTTCTAATTCAAGCTTTTTTGTGGCATCAAAAAAGCCACCAGACATTTTTGGGCTTCCGCCATTTACGACCAATAAATCAATTGTGTCGGGGATATTCATAGTCACTTTGGCACTGGCTGAGGCCGCAAAGCAAAGAGCAAGCAAACATGAGAGGCGTTGCATAGGTTTCATAGATCAATCCTTTTATTTTTCATTCTGTGATGAGTGCGGCAAAGGGTGCGCTCTTCATGGTGAAAAGGCAAGGTTTTCTCATCACAGAGCAAAGTGAATTCACTGAAACTTAACAGAATACTCTGACCGCTTTATTTCGTACAAAATAAGGTAAATATGCTTCAAAGGTGTCTCTCGTTAGCGTAAATCAACACGTAATGCCAATTTGTTTTGTCAAAATTCCGAATTCTTGACTCAAGATGGCTTAATTTCTGCAACGCGTTACTGGTTTCGGAAAATTAGCGATTTGTGACTCGAAAACTGATTAATTTTTTTTCGCAAATAAAAAAGTCTCTCGGATACTGGCTTCGATGCCTTCATGTGATTTATAGGTGTGTTGGCAGTCATTGATAAAATGAAACATCTAAGGAAAGAGAGACTTAACTTATGAATAAAATTACTCTGTGCGCCGCAAGTATCGCCTGTGTTTTGGCTAGCACTGCGATGGCCGCACCCTCAGCTCCTAGTGTTGACGTGTATGGGTCGAACAATCTGCAATTTTCTAAAATTGAACTCGCGATGGAAACCACTGCGGGTTACAACCAAATGGTGAAATACCATGATCAAGCTCCCATCACACTCAAGTTCAACCAGTGGAGTGGTGTGACTGGTAACACCTATAAGATCTATTTTGATGGTGTAGAAGTCGCAACTGGCCCAATTAGTGGCAGCCAAACTACGGCTAAATTTACCTATCCTAAGGGTGGCGTTTATCAATTAGTGGTTGAAGCGTGTGATGCAACAGGCTGTACTAAGAGTGCAGCAACTGAAATCACGATTGCAGATACTGATGGCTCACATCTCAAGCCATTAACCATGAATATTGATCCGAACAATAAGTCATACAACACACCGCAAAATACGGTGGTGGGCACTTACTTTGTTGAGTGGGGAATTTATGATCGTAAATACACGGTTGATAATATCCCAGGAAAAAACCTAACTCATATTCTTTATGGTTTCATTCCAATTTGTGGTCCTAACGAATCTCTGAAATCGGTAGGGGGCAATAGCTTTAATGCTTTACAAACTGCGTGTCAGGGGGTTCCTGATTTTGAAGTGGTTATCCATGACCCTTGGGCTGCGTACCAAAAGAGCTTCCCACAAGCGGGACACCAGTACAGCTCACCGATCAAGGGTAACTATGCTATGTTGATGGCACTGAAAAAAACGTACCCAGATCTGAAAATCATTCCGTCAATTGGTGGTTGGACGCTATCTGATCCTTTCTTCAGCTTTACCGATAAAGCGAAACGTGATGTGTTTGTTGCCTCTGTCAAACGTTTCCTGAAGACCTGGAAATTCTACGATGGTGTGGATATTGACTGGGAATTCCCTGGCGGTGGTGGCCAAGCAGCTAACCTAGGTGATCCTGTGAAAGATGGCCCAGCCTATGTTGCATTAATGGCTGAGTTGCGCGCTATGCTTGATGAGCTTGAAGCGGAAACGGGCCGTAAGTATGAACTGACTTCGGCTATTGGTGTTGGTCACGATAAGATTGAAGATGTGAACTATGGTCAAGCGGTTCAATACATGGATTACATTTTCGCGATGACTTATGACTTCTACGGCGGTTGGAATAATGTATTGGGGCATCAAACTGCGTTGTACTGTGGCTCCTTCATGCGTCCCGGCCAATGTGATGGCAAAGGTGTTGATGAAAACGGCGAACCGTACAAAGGCCCAGCTTACACGACCGATAACGGTATTCAGCTGCTGTTGGCTCAAGGTGTTCCACCAAGCAAACTCGTGGTGGGTGCCGCTATGTATGGCCGTGGTTGGGAAGGCGTTACTCCTTCTTCATTGAAAGATCCTAACGATCCGATGACGGGCGTTGGTAATGGCAAGCTGAAAGGCACCAGTACACAAGGTGTTTGGGAAGCTGGCGTTATTGATTACAAAGGGATCAAAACTTACATGTTGGGCGCAAACAATACCGGTGTGAATGGCTTTGAATATGGCTACGATGCACAAGCAGAAGCGCCTTGGGTATGGAACCGTACCACTGGTCAGCTAGTCACTTTTGATGATGATCGTTCAATCAAAGCGAAAGGTGCTTACGTACGTAGCCTAGGTTTAGCCGGCTTGTTCTCATGGGAAATTGATGCAGACAACGGCGATATCCTCAATGCGATGCATGAAGGTTTAGCGGGTGGTACACCTCCCCCTCCTGTAAACAAAGCTCCAGTGGCGAATGCTGGTGCGGATGTGGCGGTAACTGGCCCAGCTGCGGTGTCTTTAGATGGCAGTGCTTCAAAAGACAGTGATGGTACTATCGCTAGCTACTTGTGGGAACAAACGGCTGGAACCGCCGTTACCTTAACAGGAGCGAATACAGCAAAAGCTAGCTTTAATGCTGTTGAGGTAGCAACCAAGCAAACCTTGACGTTTAAACTGACAGTGACAGATAACAAAGGGGCTACAGCAACCGATACTGTGGTGGTGACGGTCAATCCAAAATCAACCACGCCTACTAACACTGCACCTGTTGCTGCGGTTTCTGCACCAGCATCAGTGAAAGCTGGCCAAACCGTAGTGGTTGATGCCTCTGCGTCTAGTGATGCAGACCAAGACGTACTGAGTTTTACGTGGGATCTACCTGTTGGTTTAGCGGCAACGGCTCAAGGGGCAAAAGTGACTTTTGTTGCTCCTGAGTACACGCAGGATACCACGTTAAACTTCACCGTAACGGTAAGTGACGGTAAAGCAACCAGCAAAGCATCGGTATCAGTGTTGGTTGAGAAAAAGATTAGCGGTTCTACCTGTACTAACTTGTGGAGTGCAGATGCAATTTACAATGGTGGCCAACAAGTGACTTGGGCTGGCAAAGTGTGGGAAGCCAAATGGTGGACACGCGGTGAAGATCCAAGCAAGTCAGGTGAATGGGGTGTTTGGAAAGACCTCGGCGCAGCAAATTGTACTACCAACTAATCAGTTTCATTGAGCTTGTCTTAGTGAAATAGCAATTCTCAAATAATAAGAGAGGCTCTGAGTTTGCAGAGCCTCTTTCTTTCGTGTTCTGGCTGTCGCCTATCGCGTATTTATCCAATCATCCCTC
>JBOFIW010000089.1:0-7187 GCA_051650365.1 Vibrio sp.
GGGGATTTCGGCACCGTAAGCTTGTTTTCGGTCAACACCTTAACCACTGCGGTTTACGATACTTGGCTTGGCTACTCAAACCTCAATGCGGCTGCAAAAATCTCAGCGATTATGTTGGTGATTGTGCTATTGCTGCTCAGTAGTGAACGCTATAGCCGGCGTCGACAAAAACTCTACCAAAACCATTTTAATAGTCATGAAGAGTACCGCTATACCTTAAAAGGATGGCGCTTATGGGCGGCGTTGAGCTGGTGCTGGGGGTTGGTCGCGGTGGCATTTATTCTGCCACTGTTGCAATTAATCAGTTACGCGTGGACTTACTTTGCACAAAGCTGGACAGCGCAGTTTAGAGAGTACGCGCTGAATAGCTTTACGGTCTCGATCAGTGCTGCTGTCATTGCTGTGCTGGTGGCTTTGATCGCCAATTTCTATGCCCGTCTACAAAACAATCGTACCAGTGTTGCGCTGATGCGCCTTTCTTCCATGGGTTATGCGGTACCGGGAACGGTGCTAGCGATTGGTATTTTGGTACCAGTGCTTGCACTGGATCATCTGGTCAACGATATCGCTAAAATGATGGAGTGGGGACGACCGGGGTTAATCTTCTCTGGCAGTTTATTTGCAATTGTGTTTGCGCTCGTGGTGCGTTTTTCGGCGGTGGCGATTGGCAGCATTGAAAGTAGCTTAAGTAAAGTTTCACCTTCGCTGGATATGGCCGCACGTACCATGGGGTGTCATGCCAACCAAATGCTTAAGCGTGTACACTTGCCGCTGATCCGCCGTGGAGCGTTAATTGCAGGATTGTTGGTGTTTATTGAATCAATGAAGGAGTTAAATGCGGCGATTTTATTACGCCCATTTAACTTTGAAACGCTCGCCACTTACGTCTATAACTATGCTTCAGATGAGCGTTTGGAATTGGCTGCATTGCCTGCCATTTTACTCGTGTTGGTTGGGCTTATCCCACTTGTTATCGTTAACCGTTCTTTGGAGCAAAAGCACTGATGAGCTGCGCACTGCTGATTGAAAATCTGACTTGCCAATACGATTCACAAACCGTATTGAAATCGTTGTCACTGCAAGTCAATCCGGGCGAAATCGTCTGTTTGTTGGGTGCCAGCGGTTGTGGTAAAACCACCTTGCTTAAAGCGATTGCAGGTCTGCTACCTTTAGCTTCAGGGCAACTTAGCCTCAACTGTGTGACGTTAGATGATGGTGAACGCTGGCTGCCGCCTGAGCAGCGTAACATTGGGATGATTTTCCAAGACTATGCTTTGTTTCCCCACTTAACCGTAGCGCAGAATGTTGGCTTCGGTCTGGATGCGATGTCCATCGCGCAGAAACAGGCCAAAATTACCGAGATGCTCTCTTTAGTTCATCTTGATGCTTTTGCAGAGCGTTACCCACATCAACTCTCGGGTGGTCAGCAGCAACGCGTTGCCATCGCACGTGCCTTAGCTTATAAGCCCGATCTGCTGCTACTTGATGAGCCATTTTCGAATATCGACACGCAAGTGCGCCATGAGCTGATCATTGAGATTCGTAAGATCTTTAAACAGCAGGGTGTGACGGCGATTTTTGTGACTCACTCACGAGAAGAAGCGTTTGCCTTCGCCGATAAAATGGCGGTGATGAATCGTGGTGTGATTGAACAGTACGGTACCGCAGCAGAGCTTTACTACCAACCGTCGAGCCAGTTCGTGGCCGATTTTCTGGGTGGTGGCAGTTATCTGAATGCCACACGGATCAGCGAAACCCAATACCAAACCGCTCTTGGAGTTGTGGAAGCAATTACACGACAACCTATTGCTTTAGAAGAGAATTGTAAGTTATTGCTGCGTCCACAGCAGGTGCAGATCCGTGCAGAGGATGACAGCAGTGTGACGGTGATTGAGCAGCAGTTTATGGGTGACCATTGCCGTTATCTTATTGATGCTTATGGTACTCAGCTTATCGCGACCTCTTCGCAAGCGCTGGAGTTAGGGCAGGCGGTATCGGTCAATATTGATACACAAGGGGTATTGGCTTTCGCCTAATCGATCTCGCCACTGAACTTCCTCATTCCAAGCACATTTTATCCGCAATAAAAAAGCCCGACGTCGAGCGTCGGGCAAATGTTCTTCTCCGCTGAGGGGACTTATCCTCAGGAGATGATTACAACGCCAAGAAGGCTTTCATCTGTTGAAGAACACGCTCCGCAGTCTCTTTGTCGGCCATTTCGGCAAAAATACGTAATAGAGGCTCAGTACCGGAGAAGCGGGCAATCACCCAGCCCCCGTTCTTGAAGTAGACCTTAGCGCCATCTTCATAGCTGACTTTGTCGATCTCGAATTCAAACTCAGGCAGTTTTTTCTCAATGTAGACTTTGTTGTAAATCTCATCGCGTTGAGCTGGTTTAAATTTGCAATCGCCTTCCGCAGTGTAAGCATAACCGTAACGATCGTAGATCTCGGTTAACAGCTCAGAGAGTTTCTTGCCCGTCACACTGATCATTTCCACCAGTAGGCTAGAGGCGAATACGCCATCTTTACCCTTGATATGACCACGAATCGTCAAACCACCAGAGCTTTCACCACCGATCAGTGAATCGTCAGCTTCCATTTGTGAAGAGATGTGTTTGAAGCCCACAGGCACTTCAAAGCATTGCTCACCATGATCGGTGGCGATCTTATCTAACAAGTGAGTGGTTGCGATGTTACGTACCACAGAACCTTTCCAGCCTTTGTACTCCAGTAGGTAGTAGTAAAGCAGGATCAGCACTTCGTTAGGATGAATAAAGTTACCTTTTTCATCAATGATCCCCAAACGGTCTGCGTCGCCATCGGTACCGATACCGATGTCATAACCTTCGTGTTTAACAAGGTGCTTCAAGCGATACAAGGTGGCAGCGCTTGGGGAGGGCATTAAGCCTCCAAAATCAGGGTTTTTGCCATCGTTGATCACGTCCACGTCACAGCGGCCATTGATCAGTACCGTTTGCAGCGCGTTTTTCGCTACCCCAAACATTGGGTCGATCAACACACGCAGATTGGCTTTTTTGATCGCTTCAATATCAATGAAGTTGATGATGCTATCGACAAACTCGTTCATCGGGTTGATGATCTTGATCTGCTTGTTCTTGACCGCGTGATCAAATTCGATTGATTTCACGTCTTGCGCGGTCAGTGTGCTGATTTGCAGCTCGATCTTCTGAGTGATCACTTCATCAGCGTCACGACCGCCACGGATAAACACCTTAATACCGTTGTAGTCGGCTGGGTTATGCGAAGCGGTAATACAGGCTGAATAAGCACAATCCATCTCCTTGGCTTTAAACATCACCACAGGTGTTGGCACAAATTTGTCGATAAAGCTCACTACAATGCCATTTGCCGCGAGCACTTCGGCAAACCAGCAACCTGCTTTGTCTGATAGAAAGCGGCGGTCATAACCAATCACGAAGCCTTTTGTGGCGGCTTGTTCATGATTGATGATGTTTGCTAAGGCTTGAGCAACCAAACGTACGTTATCTTTAGTGAACTCTTCACCAATAAAAGCACGCCAGCCGCCAGTACCAAATTTAATCATTTTCTCCCCCTATCCCTTCCCACTGACATTGCAAGAGTGTTGGTTGCAACGACAAGTGGTCTGGGCATATAAAACGCTTAGGTATTAGAAAACGGGCACTCAGCGAGTGCCCGAAAATAGATTAACCGAGAACAACCACTACTTGGTTGACACTGCCTGCTGCTTGAACAGGGACTGCACCTTCAATCGCTTGGCCATTCAGGGTGATGGATTTCACGCCTTTTGAAATGCCCTGTGGGTTTTCAACCTTGATCTGGTAAGTCGCATCGCGCCACTCACGAGTCACTTCAAAACCCGGCCATGACGTTGGGATACAAGGATCGATTTCCAGTGTGTCGAAGCCCGCTTTGATCCCCAAGATATAGTTGGTGGTCGCATGGTATGCCCAGCCAGAAGTACCGGTTAGCCATGGGTGGTTCGCGCGGCCGTGATCTTGGTGGTCGCGACCCATGATGAACTGTACGTAAGAGTAAGGTTCAGCAATACGGGTTTCGATGATGTCGTTTTGGTTGTATGGGTTGAGTGCGTCATACAATTCCATCGCACGATCACCACGGCCCAGTTTCGCTTCCGCTACCCATGCCCATGGGTTTGGATGCGAGAAGATCGCGCCGTTTTCTTTCACGCCTTGGTAAACGCGTGTCACGAAGCCGATATCATCATTTGGAGTCGCGAATGATGGAGCGTTCAGGTGTAGGCCGTATTTGGAGAACAGGTATTTGTAGACCGCATCCATCGCTTTGATGCCGCGCTCATGGCTTACAGTGCCTGACAGAACTGCCAGTGAGTTAGACTCTAAGTGCACTTTACCTTCCACTTGATCGAAGGTACCGATCTTGTCGCCATTTTTGGTCAGGCCACGGATGTACCATTCGCCTTGCTCATCCCACAAGTGAGTTTCACACGCTTCGCGTACGCCATCAGCCATCGCTTGGTACTTGTCTGTTGCCGCTTCATCATTGCGATAGCGTGACAATTCAAGGAAGGCTTCCAGTGCCCAGAAGTGTAGGAAAGAGACCATAGATGACTCGCCGCCACCGAGGTTCAAACAATCGTTCCAGTCTGCACGCAGACCTTTACAGATGCCGGTTTGGCCGACGTATTCTGCAGAGAAATCCAACGCTGCCATCATGTGCTCGTACACAGTTGCGTTGCCGCCATCCGCGTAAGGGATCACTTCGTCGATAAAGGCGAAGTCACCGGTCTCTTTCACATAGCTGAGGATGGTTGGCACAATCCACAGGTGATCGTCAGAACAGGTATCTTTGATACCGTGGATCTTGTCTTCATCCGATGGGGTTGGTACTACCGTTGGTGATTTAGACGGTTTAACATCCGCTTTTTCTGGATCGAACCAGTCAGGATCAAACAGGTGCAGACCGTAACCGGCTTTCACTTGACCACGTAGTAGGTCAACCAGACGCTTACGAGTCATTGCTGGGTTAGTGTGCGGTACGGAGATCGCGTCTTGCGCAGTATCACGGTAGCCCAGACCTGTACGGCCGCCGACTTCAATGAAAGAAGCGAAACGAGACCAAACCACACAAGTTTCCGCTTGGTATAGAGTCCAAGCGTTGATCATGGTGTTCAGGCCTTCGTTTGGCGATTTCACTTGGAATTTCGCACAACGCTCATCCCAGTGTGCTTTGATACCAGCAAAGGCTGCATCTACTTTGCTCAGATCTTGGTATTTTTCACGCAGTTTTGCGCCATTGCCTTTACCTACCCCTAAGATCACTGCGAAGCGAACTTTTTCACCCGGTTGCAGAACGAATTGCTTATGCAGTGCACCACAGTGGTTGTAACAGGTTTGTGCGCTGTTCGAACACTTACCTTGCGCTACGGCGATTGGGTTGGCTTCATCACGGTACATGCCAAGGAATTGGTCACGTTGGCCATCGTAGCTGTCGGCATCGAAGGTCGCGGTCAGGTAGTAGAAGCCTAAGAAATCGTCTGTGTTGTAGTACAGGTCATACTCAATCACGCCATCTTTGAACGCTGTACCTGCTGAGTAGAGTGACATCTGATGGTTTTGGTTGTCTGACTTGATGTGGCTGAAAGAGAACTCAACGTAGTTGAACGCACTGATAGTACGCACTTCGTTGGAAGTGTTTTCGATCACCACATCCCAAACTTCTGCATCTTCACCCTTAGGAACAAACAGTGTTTTGGTCGCGTGAATGCCGTTGTATTCACACTTGAATTTTGAGTAAGACAAACCGTGGCGAACTTCGTATTTCGCTTGTTCAAGGCTTTTCGCAACAGGTTGCCAAGAGATCGACCAGAAATCGCCCGTCGCATCATCGCGCAGGTAAACGTAGTGCCCTGGACGATCTTGGGTAAAGTTTGGACGGAACTTGGTGACGCGGTTGTACTCAGGTGAGTGGTAAAACGAGTAACCCCCTGCGTTGTGAGAAATCACAGTACAGAACTTTTCAGTACCGAGATAGTTAGTCCAAGGTGCGGGTACGTCAGGACGAGTGATGACGTATTCGCGATTATCATTATCGAAATAGCCGTATTTCATTGTGCTTTCCTTTTAAACCAGCTGCCTGCTGGCAGCTAAAACCTATGCTAGTGAAAACTTGTGCAAAAGAACTCACACAGTCTTGATATTGCCAAAGATGGTTATTTCCATGGCGCGCGATAAAGGATCTCTTGCTTATCCAGCAGGGGTAAATGTCCTTTCAAGCGAGCCAAGTAATCCAACCAGTTACGTTGGGATTTCTCTGTCCATCCCCCTTCTGCTAAGGCTGTTAGGCGGGGATAGATCATGTATTCCATGCGTTCTGGGTTATTGATCAGTTCGCACCACAAGGCGCACTGAACACCCAAAATGCGCTTACGTAGTGGGTCATCAGTCGGAATTTCCTCTAACGGCTCATACCGGTAAGCGCGCTCCAAAGGCGTGACACAAGCCCAATCGACACCGGGCTCTTCAGGGGCGAAATCTTGCGCCATATCGAGATAAGTGAATTGTCCCGGTTGTAAAATGACATCAAAGCCTTGTTTGGCACATTCCAGCGCCGCTTTTTCCGATAGCCAAGAGTAGATGACGGTGTCTTTACTTACTTTGTCACCGTGATGTGCTTCTTCCCAGCCCACCATACGCTTACCTAAGCTTTTGAGTTTTTTCTCGGCGTAACGCAGTAGGTGACCTTGCAATTCTTTTGGGTCGGTATAGCCTTGCTCTTGCATTAGGGCTTGGCATTTAGGGCTGTCTATCCAAACCCCACTTGGTACTTCATCCGCTCCCATATGAATAAATTGGCTTGGGAACAGCTCGGCAACTTCTTCCAATACGATGTCGAGGAACTGATAAGTGCCCGGCAGTGCAGGGGAGAGCACGTTGTCGTTGTAGTACTGAATACTGCGATATTGTGAGCGATCTTCCTCATCGACTAGCCATTCTGGCAGCGCTTTAATCGCAGCGCGGCTGTGTCCAGGAATGTCAATTTCAGGGATGACGGTGATGCCACGATCGCTAGCGTACTCAATCACTGCACGGATCTCATCTTGGGTATAGAAACCGCCATGTCGCTCGGTCAGTAAACTGTATTGCGGCTCAAGCACTTCATCCATGCCACGCCATGCACCAATTTCAGTCAGTTGTGGTAGGC
>JBOFIW010000090.1:0-4593 GCA_051650365.1 Vibrio sp.
TACTTCTGGCACTGATCCAGTATGGGGTTGTCTGGTGGCATTTATTAATTGCAGCGCTATGTGCCGCCTTACCTTGGTGGATGGGGCTTGAGCCACAAGAATCCTTGAAGGCAGCTACTGATCCTGCAACGGAGTTTAGTCTCTCCAAAGAACATACACAGGTGTTAAGTCAGCTAGAAGAGGTGCTGCAAGAAAATATTCAGCGCATTTCTGAGCCTCTGGCCAAACAACTGCAAATTGTTAATACATCAGCAGAAACCATTAACCATAGCTTTTTTAGCTTACAGCGTGTAAGTGAAGAGCAAGCGATGATTTCTACTCAGTTGGTGGACAATTTACTCGCGAACCAAGGTAGTGAGTTTGACCTCATGCAGGTACTACCTAAAACGGATGCCATCATTCAGAAATTTGTGCAAATCCTTGTTGATATTTCAGAAAAAAGTATCTCAGCCGTGCACAGTATTCAT
Organism: Vibrio sp.; assembly: GCA_051650365.1. Taxonomy (GTDB): domain Bacteria; phylum Pseudomonadota; class Gammaproteobacteria; order Enterobacterales; family Vibrionaceae; genus Vibrio. Next base: position 468 of record JBOFIW010000090.1, read on the forward strand.
GATATGTCTCAGAAATTAGAGGTGGTGTTTAAGCTATTGAAACAGGTGGGTGGGTTATCTGAGCAAACGAACTTATTGGCTCTGAATGCTGCGATTGAAGCCGCCCGAGCTGGGGAGTCGGGACGGGGATTTGCTGTGGTGGCGCAAGAGGTGCGTGAATTATCAATCAAAGCGGGCAATCTCAACAGTCAAATCGAAAAAGAGATGAAAATTGCTCAAGAGACAGTGAGTCTTGCAAATCATACGGTTGGAGAGATGGCGTCATTTGACATGACCCAAGCAATCGAATCAAAAGAAAAAGTGGATTATATGTTGCGTGGTGTTCAGCAACTGAGTACAGGGATAGAGCAAGAAGTGACGAAACTACAACACTTAGGGCAGCAATTGACTCAACAAGTTCGTGATGGTACGCGAGCCTTACAGTTCACCGACATCGTTTCGCAACAAGGGGAATACGCATTAGATTCATTGACTTACCTTCAGGAAGCCGTTGGCTTACTCAAAAAAGTTCACACTAACACGCGCTATAACCATCAAATGATCCAAAACATTGCGGATTTGCGGGAACGGTCGCACTCTCGTCGAGAGCTCGCCGCTAATCAGCACAGTATGGATGAAGGTGAAGTAGAGCTATTTTAAGGAGAACACGATGACCATTCACACCGATATCGATAACAATAACAAACAAATCACCATTTCGATTGAGGGTGCATTTTGTTTCAACCTCGTTCACGATTTTCGAGCGAGTTATGCTAAACGCCATGATCATCGTTTCACCATCGACCTACGTAAAGTTGATTACATAGATAGTGCAGGGCTGGGTATGTTACTCAATATGCAGAAATATCTAGAGCAGGCTGATGGCATGATCCGAATTGTGAACATCTTGCCCCAAGTCAGGAAAATTTTATTGATATCCCGCTTCGATAAAAAATTTGATATTGAGTAAGAAATCCGCAGGAGCTGTTTTTGTGAGAATAATGATTGTCGATGATCATGGAACGAACCGTGAACTATGCCGCTTTATTTTGGCTCATATCGCATCACACATTGATACCTTTGAACATGGGCAGCAAGCTCTGGATGCGATGCGTGAAATGGAAGTATTGCCCGATGTGATTTTGATGGATGTGATGATGCCGATTAAAGACGGGTTCACTACAGCCAAAGAGATCCGCCAGAGCTATGTAAAGCATCATATCCCGATTATTTTTCTAACTGTATTGGATGACCGTGATTCTTTCCAAAAATGTTTGGCACTCGGGGATGACTTTATTCTCAAGCCAGTTGAGCGTAGTGTGTTGATTGCTAAGGTTCAAGCACATTATCGAATTGTAAAAATGCACAATGAGGTGATGGAGCAGCGAGATGAGCTACGTCATTTTCGTGAACAAGTTCAATATGATTACGCCATATCAGAGTCGATTTTCACCAATCTGATGGAAGAAATGTGTCACCAAGTGGAACACATTTTTGGTATTCACTATATCTCCACCCCATCGACCATTTTTAATGGGGACTTGATTGTTGTGGCAAATCGGCCTCATGGTGGAGTGTACGTAATGATTGCCGATGCAACTGGGCATGGTTTACCTGCGGCTATCTCCACCATTCCTGCCACCCGAACGTTCTTCTCTACGGCACAAAAGGGATTGTCACTGGGAGAAATGGTGGTAGAACTAAACCACTCATTAGAGCGCTTTCTCCCCATGGGGATGATGTTGGCCGCAAGTGTGTTTGAAGTGCGAGCCAACGGTTTTGAAATTTCTTGGTGGGGCGGTGGTCTGCCAGAAGCGTATCTGCTCGATCATGAAGGCAAAGTGGTGAGTCGTCTTATCTCTAATCACATGCCGCTTGGTGTATTGCCTTCCAATGAATTTGAGGCAGACATCCAACACTTCAAACTTGAACCGAATCAAAAATTGGTGTGTTACACCGATGGCATTATCGAGGCGATGAACGAAAAAGGTGAACACTTTGGTCAACATCGTCTTGAGCAAGTGCTAACTCAAGCTTATTCAGAAGCTTTGATCCCGACACTTTATGATGCAGTTAAAAAATTCTCGAACCGAGGAAAGGGTGATGATCTTTCGATCCTGAGTATGACTTTTCCAATTACTAACAGTAACCCAAGCAACAAAGGGTTACCGAGAGTAATGCTCAGCTGTATTCCTTTGCAGACTGAATTACATTTTCCAGCCGATGTTTTACGTAAAATTACCCTAATGAACGAAGTTCGCCGTTTTTTAATGGGCATTGTAAGTGGAGGGGAGCACTTGGATTTGCTCTGTTCAGTGCTTTCTGAGTTATTTGCCAACGCCATTGAACACGGTTTATTAGAGTTGGATTCCTCTTTAAAAGACACGCCAGATGGCTTCTTTGAATTCTATCAACTTCGAGATAAACGTTTAAAAACACTACCAGATTACCACTGGTTAATTCTTAAAGTGAATTACCAACCAGAAAAACAGTGGTTAGAGATAGATTTAGAACACAGTGGTAAAGGGTTTGACTACGAGCACCTCAATACCCCCAAAAGTGATGAAGATAATCATGGGCGAGGCATTATTTTGGCACAAGAGCTCTGTGAATCACTGGAATATTCAAATCAAGGGCGCAGAGTTACCGCTACCTACTCTTTCCACTCACGAGATACATTCTCTTAATCTCTGTTTTACAGTGTAAAGTGGCCATAGTGATGATGATTTAGCGAGAAGGATTGTGAACAAAGTATTTTTTCACTACATACCACAGAGCCTGCCGACAAATTCCATACTCACAGAGTGACATAAGCCTGAATTTGCAGGCCACAACATTCAGCTATTCGTTTTCTTCTTATACACTAAATTCATGGATATTCTGTACTGTAAAGATGAAGTGTTATGTGGAAAGAAATTCTCGAATTTACACCAGATAGGCAGCAAGTGATTGCAAAATTAGGGGCTAGCAGCGCCCCAAAAGAGCTGAATCGCAACGAACTGCCAGCTGTATTGGCACAAATTGGAGCCGCAAAACTGTTCATCTTGGAAGAGAATGTCACACGGTTTATCAATAGTGTTAAAGAAGGTAAGCGGGCGGCCTTTGACGGTATAACTGTTGCTGAAATACGTAATGCGACGGTGGCTGTTGAGTTAGGCGAGAAAGAGATGCTCGCCAGTATGATTGTGACTGGGGCATACGGTGGCCGAGGTTTACGTGGCAATGAACTGGTTCATGCTTTAGCGCAAGCAAGTGTGCTAAAAGGCATCAACAAGTTGGCATTAAAAAAAGTGCTACTGATGAGTAACCAGTTAAAGCCGGGGGAAGTGTTTACTCAACCTGTGGCGCGAGGAAAAGAACCGATTCAAGGTCATGACACCCATTTTGTCCCCTTAGTTGATGATGTATCCAAACGTGTGCTGCGTCCGCAAAAAAAAGTAGGTGAGAATAAATTGGATATGCGTAATCTCGGGGAAACCATTACGGTTGGCGAAAATGATCCCGTGATGCGCCGAGTTCCTGCTACCAAAGGTGAAATGGGCTACACCGTACAAGGCAAACCTATTCCACCGACGCCTGGTAAAGAGTTTGCTCTAACGGCAGGTAAAGGTACACATATCTCTCCGAATGATCCTAATTTATTGCTCGCCTCTCAGGCGGGTATGCCTCTGATAAAAAAGAACACTATTGAAGTCGATAGTGCGCTTTGTTTGAACCATGTCAGTGTGGCAACAGGGCACATTCGTTTTAAAGGTAATGTTGTGATCGCAGGAGATATCGAACCAGGGATGATTGTACGTGCGACGGGCTCTATCACTGTCGGGGGGTTTATTGAATCGGCTAATGTACAAGCCCAAGGGGATATTGAGGTCGGAAAAGGCATTATCGGTCATACGGTAGCTGATAATGATCAGCCTAGTTGTGTAGTGAAATCGGGTGCGAGTATTCGTGCTAATTATGCTCAGAATGCAGAATTACAGGCGGCGGACTCCATTTATCTTGCTGTGCATAGTATGGGGAATGCAATCCGCTGTGGGAATGATCTGTGGGTGCTCGATAGTAAGCAGACTCAAGGTACACTCAGTGCTGGCAATGCGAAAGTAGGGGGGAAAATTATCTGCTTTAATCTCGGTGTTGAGGGCGATAC
>JBOFIW010000091.1:0-7805 GCA_051650365.1 Vibrio sp.
GATTTTAACCTCAACTTATGGGTCATTTCCCTTGCAAACATTGCCATTTGTGCGCTGGCATTTTGGCTCTTTCCCGAGCCCAAACGTGATGAGATTCAGGACGCCATGACTACGCCCGTCAAAAGCGATATGGATTACATCAGCCAAGTAGCAATGGGCTGGGTTGTCGCCATGAGTGCCTTTTTACTGTTTCAGTTTGCCGACCTTTATGACTCGCTCTCAGCGCAATCGTCAATTATTATCATTCTGACTCCCATGACGTTAGCTGGATCTATGGCGGCAGCAAAAGTTCGCGTCATTGGCACTGCTCTTGGTTGCTTAGCCGGCTTGGCAGTTCAACTGGTGTTGGGCGGTTGGTATAGCAATGGCTTGCTGTTTTGGCTCGCGCTAACCATCGCTATGGGGCCATTTTGCTATTTGCTCACTAAGGGCTCAATCAAAGGCACGATTGCATTTTCAGCGATGTCGGCACTGGCCGTGCCGCTGACGGCGATTGTCCCCGAAGGCAAAGACGCGTTCTTTTCGATTTTATACCGTTTTAGCTCTATTTTTGTCGCCGTAACCGCCACGGCGATGTTGATGTGGGTAGTGCATCATGGCTTAAGGGTGTGGCTGCAAAGAAACACGGTAAAATCCACCAAGTTGCAAGCAAACTAGCACCCAAGAACCGCCGCCTCTAGACACGATTTGTTCTTGAGCAATGGATACTAAAAAATGGGCCTAGAACAGCTGATAAAAAGCGGGAGAGTGGCCTTTTTGCATCGCATCCACCATGCGTAGCATGTGCGGCAGAGCGTGCTTAAAGAACATCTCATAACCTTCACACAGCACATTATGCGCTTCCCCTTGCGGCGTGGTGAGCAAGCGGTTTTTCGGGCAGCCGCCTTGACACATGGGTAAAAAATCACAGCGCTGACATTGAACCGAGAGCGAGTTTTGCTTGTCTTGACCAAATGCCAGTTGAGCTTCGCTATTGACCATTTGGCGCAGTGAGTTTTCTTGCACGCGACCGAGCTTGTAGTCGTCGTAACCAAAGTGATCACAACTGAACACCTCGCCGTTGGCTTCCACCATCAATTGCTGACCGCAGGTTGCGCTGTGGTGGCACATCTGGCTCGGGTAGCCCATCAACACCATCAAACAGTTCTCAAAGAACTGAACGTACACTTTGCCAATGTCGTTTTCTCGCCACGCATCAAACACGTCACACAAAAAGCGTCCCCACTGCTGGCCCGTTAACGTCCAATCATGTTCACCACGGCGATCTAATTCATGATCAATACAAGGTTGGAACTGCAAATAGTCACTACCATTGTCCGTCAAAAACTGATAAATGGCTTTGCCGTGCTGATAGGTTTTGTTGTTGACCACCGTTAAGGTATTAAAGGGCACTTCTTGATCTTTAAGGTGCTGAATGCCGCGCATGGTGCGCTCAAAGGAAGAATTGCCTTGCTTATCAATGCGGGCAATGTCGTTAAACAGGTTTGGCCCATCCAGACTTACCCCCACCATAAAGTCGTTTTCGCGAAAGAACTTGGCCCAACGCGCATTGATAAGCGTGCCGTTGGTTTGCAGTGTGTTGACGATTTTCTTGCCCTTGCCGTAATGCGTTTGCCACGTCATAGCTTGCTGATAAAACGCTAGGCCACTGAGCAAAGGCTCGCCCCCATGCCAAATGAAATCAACCTGCGCAGAACCTTTCGGCTGAGAGTCAATATGGTCGCGGATCAATGTTTCCAATAGCGGAGCAGCCATCGTCGGCGCATTCGGATCTTCGTGCTTTAAGTAGTAGCAGTAGTGGCAATCCAAATTGCATTTTCCTCCCTCGGCTTTGATGAACAAGCTATAAGGCAATGATGACATGCTAAACCCCACTTTGAACAAAGATCGCCACGAAAGTGACGTTGACCCTGCCAGTATAAAAAACACCACGCAACAAGCCGAATTACAAATGGCTATACCAAGTATTAACTCTTTCAATTTCTGTTTGATTTACTCGGTTGTTATCTTGTCCTTTCCCCTAACTGACGACAATTTGCTCAATTACTGAGAGGTTCTATGTTGTTGAAACGACGTTATGCTTTACTTCCATTGACACTGGCTGTGCTGAGTAGTTACTCGGTTCAAGCCGCGCCACAATCCACGCTTGCTCCCGCTACGCAGCCATCGGCAGAAGAAGAATTGGCCTATACCCTTGGGGTTCAAGCCATGCTCTACGGTGCTGGGCCCTTGGCGATTTCCATGGTGAGACAAACGTCTACCGCCACCGATACACCATTGAGCAACGGTATGGCGCCGATGAACCAAATGGGTAAAACCTATCGCTTAATGGGACCTGACGACAAACTCGTACCGACGGTGAATAACGACACTCTCTACTCCCAATCGCAAATCAACTTAGATCAAACCGGTCCGTTGGTGATTGAAATTCCAAAAACCAATGATCGCTACTTCATCGTGCAGTTATTGGATAGCTATTCCGAAGCGATTGATAACTTGATTGCCAGCAACGTCGGCACTCAAGGCAGCAAAGTGCTTTTGGTCAAACGTGGTTGGCAGGGTAAAAAGCCGAAAGGCATTGATCGCGTGATTGAATCTCGCACGCCAAACGTGTGGTATATCCAGCGCACGGCGGTGGCCGGAGAGAGCGATCTCGCGGCAGCAAAAAAAGTTCATGCTCAGTTCGTCAATTACCCTCTGAGTGAGCTTGGCCAAGCGCATCCAGCGGTGAAACAAACGCCTACCGACAAAGGTATGCCCGCACCAAAACTGCCAGTTGGTCTCGATTGGTACGCCGCCATCGACACAGAAATGCGCCACAACCCATTGCCAGAAGACAAAGCGATGGTGGAACAGTTTAAATACATTGGCATTGGTGGAGAAAAACCCTTTGATGCCAGTACTTTAACCGAGGCGCAAAAACGCGGCCTATTGCGCGCGCTGGAGAGTTCACAAAATATTATCCAGTGGGCGAGCCGCTCCGTGGGCACCAAAAACAACGGTTGGTCAATGATGTACGAAGGTGGTCGCTACGGCAGTGATTACCTGAGCCGTGCCACCATCAACTACCGCGCTATCGGTTTGAACACCCCAGAGCGTGCCTTGTACCCTAACCGTTATACCGACGCCAATAACCAGCAGCTCAACGGCAAAAACGACTACCGAATGACCATGCCAGCCAGCCCTCCGGCTAACGCGTTTTGGTCGTTAACCATGTACGATGCCAAGCATCTATTTATGGTGGAAAACCCGATTGACCGTTATTCGATTTCTAGCTTGAGAAAAGAAGAGCTGCACTACAACCAAGACGGCTCACTGACTGTGTGCATTCAACACGACAAACCAACCGATGCGCAATGCAATTGGCTACCCGCACCAGAAGGCGATTTTTACTTACACATGCGTTTGTACGAGCCATCGCAAGCGGTGCTAGATAACCAATATCCGCTACCACAAGTCATCAAACAATAACCACGTTTATGATTGTGACGCCGCCTCGCCCACTATGTGGAGCGGGGCCGCGTTGCTTTTAGGGAACCCATTCTATGAACAAACCTTTTATTTTTTCGCTGCTGGCCACCAGTCTATTGGCCGCTTACCAAGCACAGGCGGCAGGCACATTAGTGGCGGAAATGAGCCAAATGTCGGTCAGCACCGCAGGGGCCGGCAGTGCCGCGCTGGCTGAAAATGCGTCCGTGGCTTACAGCAACCCAGCGGGTATGTCATATCTCGACCGCCCTTCGCTGTCCGTTAATCTCGCCGCCATGGCGTTAAACATCAATTACCAAGATGCCAACGATCCAAGCAAAAGTGCCGATGACGCTGGCGGATTTCAGCCCTACGGCTCACTTTACTATGTACATCCGTGGTCGGATCGTGTCCGATTTGGCGTGAGTTTGTCGGCGCAAGGCGGCAGCGCGTTAGATTACGGAACTCAATACGCTGGTAACATGGAGCTCAATGACTTGCGGTTGAGCGTCTTGCAGCTCAATCCCAGCTTCTCTTATCAGTTGAACGAGCGCTGGTCAGTCGGTGCGGGAGTGCAAATTGATTACGCCACCTATCAGCAGAATTTTCTTGTCGATCATGCACATTTAGATACTGATGCTTGGACCCTTGGCTATAACTTAGGGGTAATGTTTCAACTGAACGACAACCACCGCTTTGGTCTCGCCTACCGCTCCGAAATGAATCATGATCTGACGGGCAACATTAACACTGAGGCTTTTAACTATCATATCGTTGGACCGATTTACAAAGAAATCCCAGCAATGTCGGGGCAAGCTGGCGTCAACGTGCTTAACCCTCGCCAAGTGACGCTTTCGGGGCTGCACCAAATCACCACCCCGCTGAGCTTAGTTTGGAGCCTTGGTTTTGAACAATGGAGCACCAACCAATCCACGCACGTTTCCATCAATGACAGCCATTTTACGCAAATTAGCCGCGACTTTGACGATGTTTGGATTGCAGCCCTTGGCGCGAGATACCAACTGACCCCTAAATTACGGCTGGAAACGGGCGTGGGTAACGCTTCTTCGCCACTGGATGATCCGAGTATTCAATCTGCGGATCTCCCTGTCGATAGTCAGCACAGATACAGCCTCGGTATGAACTATCAGTGGCGTCCAAATCTGAGCCTCAATGGCTATTACAGTTACGTCGATTACGGCAACCCAGTGATTGCCAGCGATTCGATGCAAGGCCAATTTAACAACCACAATCAGTTCTTTGGTTTATTAATCAATATGACGTTTTAGCGCCTGAAGTCGCACCACCAGCAAAACCAATATCGACAACAAAAAGGGGGAAGTGAATTATTCACTTCCCCCTTGACTCGGTAGTGACGCGAAACCGTGCGCCACTCACTCATTTTTCTCAACTCTTGCCGTTAATTATTATCGCTAACAATGCTCTTATCTGACATGCCAATGCCTCCGGATTTTTGCACTGGCGGGAAAGCCTTCATCGACTGCTGGAATTTCACCATCTCTTGTTGAATGATCGGCACGGCCCACGAACGCTCTTTCATCCACAAGAACCAACCGCGAGTTTCTGGGGTGCGCTCATATGGATCGGCCTTGATATCAATCATAACGCCTAATGGCCAAGATTTCGCAGGCTCCATCCACTCGGTTTTGGTTTTCAAATGCACTTTCCATTTGCCAACACGCACTGCGTTGAGATCGGTTTCGTTAAAGTAGAAGAACTCTTGGCGCGGGCTCTTCTCCCCTTTGGTCAGCATGCCAAGTTGGTTATAGCCGTCAAGGTGAGCTTTAAAGCTAGTGCCGTTAATTTTGGTGCCGTTTAACAGCTTCTGTTTGATGTTCTCTTCACCCGCGGCTGCCATTAAGGTCGGCACCCAGTCTTCCGAGGTCATAAACTCACCGGTGTATTGCCCCTGCGGAATGTGACCCGGCCAACTCACCAGCATTGGCACACGGAAAGCACCGTCCCAAGTGGTGCCTTTCTGCCCTTTAAACTGTGCAGTGCCCGCCATAGGCCAGTGATCGAGGTTAATGCCGTTGTCGGCAGTAAACATAATGATGGTGTTGTCGGTCAACCCTTCTTTATCGAGCTTATCCAGCAACACGCCCACTTGGTCATCCAGCTCTTTGAGTGCATCAAAATACTCAGTATGACCACTCACACCGAGGTATTCGTCTTTCACGTGGATCTGTTGGTGCATGCGCGATGGGTTAAACCACATAAAGAAAGGCTTATCTGGCGACTTGGCTTGATGTTGGTCAATCCAGTTGGTCGCAAAATCAACAAACTCGTCATCAACATGTTTCATACGCTCAATAGTCAGAGGACCTTTGTCTTCAATCTTCTGCTTGCCAACCGTACCCCAACGTGGGTCATTGGTTTTATCGAAATTATCCGTCGCAACGGAATGAATCACATTGCGTGGTCGGCCGACAAAGTTAGGATCTTTAGGGAATTCAGGCTGCTCGGGCATTTCCATCACATTCAAGTGATAGAGGAAGCCAAAGAACTCATCAAAGCCATGACGGGTCAGTAAAAACTCGTTGCGATCACCAATGTGATCTTTGCCCACCGCCACTGTCGAGTAGCCTTTGTCTTTAAGCATTTGCGCCAACGTTGGCGTTTGGTCTTGAATGCCAATGTGTGAGCCAGGCTGACCCACCGTGGTTAACCCTGTACGAATCGGGTATTGGCCAGTGATGAATGCCGAGCGCCCAGCGGTGGAACTGCCTTGTGCGTAATAATCACTGACCATCATGCCGCGCTTGGCAATGCGATCAATATTAGGTGTTTCAATCGCCCCCAAACCTCGGTGATAAGCAGAAATATCCGATGGGCTCACATCGTCCACCATGATGGTAACAATGTTCGGCTGGCTCGTGGCCGCCATAGCGTTCAGCGATGCACTCGATGCGATGGCGAGCGCCAATAATGACTTTTTCATTGCAACTCCTATTTGATTAGTTTGAAGCTTGTTGCGTGATAGCGGGCACCGTCCACGTCATCTCTAAAATCGATTTAGAGGGAATATAGAGACGAGTGATGACATAAAAGCCCCCTTGCGGGGTGGCCAACCAGTTACTTTGCTTGGCACCATCTGGTTTTTGGTGAGAGAAGATCAGATCAAACGAACCGTCAGAGTTTTTCTGCAATGACGACTGACTATTCAGGGCATATCGGTGCAGATCGTTCTTAACCAGCATTTTGCTCTGGGCGTCGTAAACCGTGACCGACCAAAACGCACCAACTGGCGGCTCTTGCTCAAAATGCATGGTGTAGTCATTGCTACCCGTTAACGGCTTACCTTGCGCGTCGGTATAGGCCATTGGATACAAGGCTTCAATCGCTCCTTGACCGCCCAGATAGGGATGCGCAATCATCGAACGCAGCGCGTTGTCATCACCAAACTGATCTAAGACAAAGGAGTAGTTCCAACCGTTTTTGTTGATCACATTGGCAGAATTCGCCATCTGCGCATTGACGATGCTTTCACCGTCTTTAACTGCTTGCGCCAACGTCTGTTGTGCTTGAGGTGATAATTGTTCGCGGTTAAACCCATGTTTGGTTAAGCCAATTTTGGCAAATTGACCGAGCAGCGCTTCTTGGCGTTCATCCACCGGATTGGCTTTTAAGTACTCACCGAGTTCAACGAAAAAACGCAGTGGATCGTCATCCTCTCCCGGTCTTTTCGCCAACGGTTTCGTGACGACCTTTTTCATTTTACCTTGATACACCGCGAGTGGTGTCAGCGTGTATTGGTCCTGAATGGCGTGCACGGCAGGGTAATCTTGCTCGCCGAACACTTGCGTGCGTCCCCACAACCACACCTTGCTGGTCGGGGCTTCCACCACGATCAGCTCATAAGGGAGATCTTGCGTTTTCTCCCACCCTGGCGGCACAATCAGGTATTGATGTGCTTGGCTTCCGGTGGCTCGCGTCCCGACATATTTGAACAGGTTGTGCCACATATCGAACAGGTCAATCACATAATAACGATCGGTTACCTCTGGCACAGACAGCACCATTGGCCCTTGGCTAAGATCAAGAATCGCACTGGAATAGAGAGTGTCTTGGTTGGCGGTTGGCATATCGGTATCCGCCGGACCGGGCAACTGCCGCGCATGACCAAATTGGTTGAGTGGCGCGCGATAACTGGTTGGCGCTTGAGGTGAAGAGAGAGCGGTATATTGGCGTGACACCTGCTCAAGTCGAACCAAGGTGGAACCCCAAAGATAAGCGTTAACGCCCAGAGTGTAAGATTCGGTGTTCAGTGCTTGGCTGATTTGCTGTGCCATCTGCGTTTGAGTGGCGGGGGAAGC
>JBOFIW010000092.1:0-10963 GCA_051650365.1 Vibrio sp.
CTTCTCGATAAATCCTCGCCAATTTCGCTCACTATAAAATTTCAAAACCGGGGTGATCTTTTTCTGGTTCGCCACTTGAACGGATCACTTGCTTAACATGGGCTGTTTTGGGGCCAACTTGCAACCACTCATACAATTCATCAAGTTTTTCAGGTAAACCACAAGCCACAACTTCCACGTCCCCATCGTGGAGATTTTTCGCATACCCCGTCAAGCCTAATTTCAAACCTTGGTGAGCAGTATGGTAGCGAAACCCTACCCCTTGCACATGGCCAGACACTATGAATCTGTCGCATTTTGTTACCATCGCATTACTCCCTAAATCAAGCGAATGATATACTCCGCACTGCATAACCTTCTGATACCCTATTCACCAGAACACGAGTCGTAACTATGAAAGAGATCCCCTTTCGTTGGATAGATAAATACCTCATCCATCTCAAAATCCAAGAAAAATTCTATCTGTTATTTTTGCTACCTATGGCAGCGCTAGTAATCGTCACTTTAGCACTCGATAGTGCCGCTGATTTGATGTTGCAACAGCTCTATCGCCAAGAATTGCTGTTGATGAAAGATCTTATCGAAGCAGGCTCACTCACAAAACAACAAGTCTCTTCAATAATAGCTGACTCTGACACTATTGTTTTTGGTAGTGGTGCAGAGGCCATTTCTGTTATGGATGGGGCATTTAGTTTGACCATGCAACACGATGTAGATCTATGGCATACCTTAACCTTGCACCACTGGTTAGTGATCGGGATTACCTTGCTGACGATGGCTGCTGGGGTTTACTACATCATGACTTTCATTGGTGGTGCCATGTTCTCCCTGCACAAAGCCCTTGAAACACTAGAGAAAGGTAACTTGACCTATCGTATGAACTACTTCCCAGTGCGTGATGAGTTTAGTGAAATTGCGATTACTTTCGATAAAGTAGCCGATCGTGAACAAAGATTGGTTCACTCTATTCAAGAGTCAGTTGCACTGATGCAACAGATCAGCTCAGACCTCAATTTATCAGCGCAAAGTAGTGCAACGGCATCAGAGAGCCAGCAAGAGCATCTCAATTCTCTGGCCAGTGCTACAGAGCAAATGGCTTCCACTATTCGGGAAGTGGCTGGTCTTGCTCATGATTCTAGTCAACAGACGGAAGAAGCTAAACGCGTGGCTCACTCAGGCCAAGCCAAAGTCACACAAACTCTAACTTCGGTTGGTAAATTAGCCAATGAAATTAGCTCTGCTTCATATGCAGTAACTGAACTCGATACCAATGCTGCCAAAATTGATGCGGTGGTGACTACGATTAATGCTATCTCAGAGCAAACTAACCTCTTAGCCTTGAATGCAGCGATTGAAGCTGCTCGTGCAGGTGAGCAAGGCCGTGGTTTTGCTGTCGTTGCAGATGAAGTTCGGGCTCTTGCAGGCAGAACACAGAGTTCAACAGTTGAAATACAATCCATGATTGAGGCGTTGCAACGTAATAGTCAATCTCTGACTCAACTTATGCAAGTGACGGTCACTAGCGCCAATCAAGGCCACCAGCTTATGAGTGAGGTTAATGGTGAAATTAATGCCCTAGCCCAGAAAAACCAATCTATTTCAGACAGTAGTGTGCAAATTGCTACCGCAGCAGAAGAACAAGGTGTAGTAGCAGATAATATTGCCACCAGTGTTGAAGAGATCCGCCAACAAGCATCTGGAATTCATAAAACCATTCAATCCACTACACATACCATCAAGCAATTGCGTCAGCAAAGCGATCAGTTAGAACGTTTACTGACCGGGCTGAAAGCCTAATACCAGAGCCGCTTAACGCGGCTCTTTTCTTTTGCTTTTCTTTTTCAGTTCCACGACAATAGCCGCCCATTTGTATTTCCATCTGAGTAGCGTAATGACTCCTGCAATTTATTTGGTCAAAGGCCGTGACAAATCTTTGCGTCGTAAACATCCATGGATCTTTTCTCGTGGTATCAGCAAAGTCGAAGGGACTCCTGAGTTGGGTGAAACCGTCGATGTTTATTCCTTTGAGGGTAAATGGTTAGCGAAAGCCGCCTACTCACCGCATTCACAAATCACCGCACGCGTGTGGAGCTTCGAGCAACAGCCGATCGATCGTGATTTCTTCATTAAGCGCATCGAACAAGCACAACTTCTGCGTAACGATATTATTGAACGTGATGGCTTAACCGGCTATCGCTTAATTGCCGCAGAATCTGACGGTTTGCCGGGCATTACTATCGACAAATATCAAGATTATCTCGTTTGTCAGTTACTGAGTGCTGGAGCGGAATACCAAAAACAAACCTTAGTTGAAGCATTAGTTCACTGCTTCCCTAAGTGCCATATTTATGAGCGTTCCGATGTTGCGGTACGTAAAAAAGAAGGTTTGGAAGAGCGCGTTGGTGTACTTCATGGTGAATTACCACCCAAATCGGTCGTGATTGAAGAAAATGGCGTCAAGATCAGCGTTGATATTGTGGGTGGACACAAAACGGGTTTCTATCTGGATCAACGAGATAGCCGTTTTCAATCCATGAAATACGTAAAAGACAAAGAAGTCCTGAACTGTTTCTCTTACACCGGCGGTTTCGGCTTGTACGCACTAAAAGGCGGAGCAAAACGTGTGATCAACGCTGATGTATCTCAACCGGCGTTAGATACCGCCAAACTTAATGCGGAATTGAACGAATTTGATATCAGCAAAAAACGGGCGGTGTTCTTAAACGCTGATGTGTTTAAGTTGCTGCGCGAATACCGTGACCAAGGTACACGTTTTGATGTAGTGGTTATGGATCCGCCGAAATTTGCTGAATCTAAAGCACAACTTGATGGCGCTTGTCGTGGTTACAAAGACATCAACATGCTGGCGATGCAGATTCTAAAGCCGGGTGGCACACTGCTGACTTACTCTTGTTCTGGTTTGATGGACCAAGTGCTGTTCCAGAAGATCATTGCTGATGCAGCACTTGATGCGGGTCGTGATGTGAAATTTGTGGAGCGCTTTGAGCAAGCGGCCGATCACCCAACTGACACTGCTTACCCTGAAGGCTTCTACCTGAAAGGCTTCGCTTGTAAAGTCCTGTAATAGCTAGGGGCAACTAAGCTCATGTATAGTGAAACGGTCTCAACTGAGACCGTTTTCTATTTGCCATTCCTCACTTTTGACAACTCGATTACGCCCCTGTTGTTTTGCACTCAACAGCGCATGATCAGCCAGTTTGAGTACCGTTTCATAACTTTCCGCTTGCTGAGACTCGGCAAAACCTATACTCACTGTTACAGTAAGGCCGGAAGCGACGGTTGAAAAATCCACTTGCGCTATTGTACATCTCATCTGTTCAAAATAATTCCAAGCTTCCTCTGAAGGGCCAAAATACAGTACCGTGAACTCCTCACCGCCCCATCGGGCCACCTTTGTTTTATCTCCCACATATTTCAGCAGCTGTTGTGAAACGGCCACGATCGCCTGATCACCGATGATATGTGAATAACGATCATTAATTTGTTTGAAATGGTCGATATCCAATAAGGCAATGCATAATTGCTGATCTGGTATCGGAGTACGAGCAAAGGCCTGTTTGAGAGACATATCAAACGCACGGCGATTTGCAAGGCCTGTCAACTCATCCTCCTTAGACAATCTTTCAAACTTATCCGCTTGGAAGCGCAGCTTTTGAGTTTGGAGCGCTACTTGTTCAACAAGGTATGTTTCTCGACGTTGCATTACCCTGATCCGCCACATCACAACAGAAATGGATAAGGCTGATACGAGAAGCCCCGCAAGAAGAATAATTTCCTTACGCTGCCAGAGATGAGGTTCAATGGTAAAGGTGTAACTATAGGTAGCATCATTCCATTCACCATAGGGATATCGAGCACTCACAAAAAACTGGTAATCTCCAGGTTCTAAATTGGTGTATTCTGCTAACGTATTGTGACCACGGTATGACCAACTTTCATCAAAGCCTTGTAGTTTTGTTCGGTACTGCAATCGCTCTGACATCACGAAACCAAGTCCAACATAGCCAAAACTGATTCGGTTTGTCCCAGCCGGAGCTCGATGTTCTAATTCAGGATTGATGCTTTCGCCATCAAAACTGACCGATTCAAGCACCACGGGTAAGCGTAATTGACTCAGTTGCTGTAAACGTTGCACCTTAATACTGGCAACCCCTTTAGCGGTAGCGAAAAACAACTCACCGCTAGGTAGGCGAGCCGCCGCAGGATTCGTTCCACCATTAGACTGACTGGTTGCCATGCCGTCACCTTCATCGAAATGCTCAAATTCAATCTCGTTACCTACTCCATCTGCCACTGCCACCATCTGATCATAATTCAGCTTCCAAACGCCACGATTACTGGATAGCCAAACGTGGCCTTCATTATCTCTCAACATTTGAAAAAACTTATCGATCGGCAACCCTGCTGAGCGGCCAACCAAAGATAACTGACGGTCACTGAAACGATAACGAACTATTCCTCGGTCGGTCGCCATCCAGACATATTCAGGCTCCATATAAAAACCGAATACGTACTGAGCTTGTTCCGTCTGACTCAAGTTCACAGGATTAATCAGCCCCTGAGAATCAAAATAGGAAACCCCCACTGCACTACCTACCCATAGTTGGCCTCTGGCATCCAACTCCAGATCCATAATGTAGTCGTCCGGTAACGGGGAGTTATGTTTGTTATAAATAGTGAGTTTACCTAGAGGTGAACGTTTAGCGATACCATTGGATGTTCCAATCCAAAGATTATTTTGGGCATCTTCAACAATGGCTCTCACCTCATTACTTGGTAATCCTCCATTGCTATCCAATACTGGGGTGAGAAAACCATTTCGCCACAATAGTAATCCTTTTTGTACAGTGCCAACCCAAACGCCCCCCTCAATAGAATTGGACTTGGCTAAACTTAAAACAGAGGGGCGTATACCCAGCTGCGGACGCATTGCATCGTACGCTAGACCATCTTCAATAATGCTTAATCCACTGCTAGTGCCTACAATGACTCGCTGCTCATCAAGAGGGAGTATGGAGCGAACATAATTGCCAACCAAACCTTTATCACTACTAATGTTGATAAAAGGCGCATCTCGTAAACGCATCAAGCCTGCGTTGGTACCAACCCAAATGCTCCCTTCAATATCCTGATACCAAGATAAAACCCGGCTATGCGGCAGACCACGATTAGGCTCTAAAAATTGCAGTTGTTGATTTTTCAGCCGAGCAACACCTCGATTAACCGTTCCAATCCACCAATTTCCAACGCGATCTTGCTCAGCCAAAGTAACGGATTCTTTCTCTAGTGGCTTAAATAGTGATTGAAAGCGCCCTTCTTTTTCAAGCCACACGCCCTGCTCAGTCGCTATAACGAGCGATTGATCTAAACTAATGGAAATATAGTTAATCTGCTGATAACGGCCATGAGGTAATTCTACAACCGAAGATTGGAATTGATCAAAACGGTAGAGCCCCTTATTCGTGGCAGCATAGACTACACCCTGCGAATTCTTTACTAACCTATAAGCACTGACATCTGTCAATAACCAACGATCTGGGCCATAGGTACCATCCCCTAAAGATGGTCGAAGCACGACCCCCATACCCTCAATTGCTAACCATAGGTTTTGCTCATCATCGAGCAAAGCACCATTGACCAAGCTAGGCGCTGGGCTAAATGGATGCCAACCATAGCTTAATCGTTGTGTGATGCTGCCGCGCGCTCCCGCAACCAACAGCCCATTGCCATTCATAGGTAATAAAGTTCTCGTGCCTGAATCTTCCATTCCAGTTTGTAGGCTGCGAGCAAACAACTCAAAGCTGATACCGTTATAACGAGCGACCCCTTCCCAAGTGGCAAACCATAAATACCCATCTCGCGTCTGGGCAATGCTATTGATACTGTTATGTGGCAGACCATCTGTTGATGTCCATGTTTCCACAAAATAATCAGAGATATGTTCTACGACAGCATGAGCTGATGAGCTGAGCAGCAGCCCCACCGAGCATATTTGCAACCAATAGCAACTCAAAAGTCTATGTACTTTCATTATTCTAATTGTCCTTCGTGCCAGAAACGACGACTGTCTCAAGTCCTAACGATTTCAAGCATTAGTCTGGAAAATTTTCATCTGCCCCCAAGATTCGAGCGCAACGCAAATAACCGTCTCATCGTAAAGGATGTTCGGCTTATTGTTATTTGATGCTAGCCTTTTTTAACTCAAACTCTCCACTATAGTATGAAGTAGTTCAGGTATTACTGATATTGTTCGGCGATGATGGAATCCCTTCGCGACTCATTATTCCTTTATCTTTATTGCCCATAAAGAGTTCAATAGTTTTTATTGGACCGTCAATCAAAACGACCGATTATCTATTTTTCGGTCACAAAATTCATGGGTATTATGTCAAATTTGTCGCAGAGAATTCATTATGAAAAATAAACCCAACGCCTGATTTTCATTGAAAATCAATCAAAGTAACTAGAATTAGCACTATTCAGTTTAGATTTTTATTCAGGCTTGATTCGAATCTATCAGAATACATCACTCATTATTAAGAAATGTAAGTGCTAATATCCTTACTAAACATCTCTATTTGTTTACCACACAAAGATTTACACTATTTATACATATACAGACGGGTTAACCACTTTATTAAGGAATAAAAAATGATTCAGATCGGACAAACATTACCAGATGTTCAGCTCAGCCAGCGTACTACTGAAGGCACAATTACACACTCGGTACTGACTTTATTTGCCAACAAAAAGGTGGTGTTATTTGCAGTACCAGGGGCATTTACACCGACTTGCTCAGAAGCACATTTGCCAGGTTACGTAGTACTCGCTGACAAGTTAAAAGAGAAAGGTGTGGATATGATTGCCTGCGTATCCGTCAATGATGCTTTTGTCATGAAAGCGTGGGGGGAAGCACAAAATGCAAACGAGATTGTTATGTTAGCAGATGGGGATGCCTCTTTTACACAAACAATTGGACTGGAAATGAACACGGGAAATTTTGGCGGTATCCGTTCACAACGTTATGCGATGGTGATTGAAAATAATGTTGTGACTTTACTCAATGTCGAACCACCCAAAACCTTTGAGTTAAGTAAGGCAGAAACCATCCTAGCAAGCCTTTAATTTAAACCGCACCCTCCCTACGATTTAGTCGCTCGGGAGGAGTGCTTGACTTTTGACATTAAAGCTGAGGATAAGATTCCAACAGCAGTTTAGCTTGCTCAAAATCAAAGTTTTCAATAGCACTCACTAGAGCTTCTTGTTGGGAAGAATCCCATGTCGTTACTTCTCGGATAGGCTTACACAAATTAAGTGCAACAACATCATAGTTTTGAATGGCTTGCTGTAGTTGTTGATACCACGAGGTAAAGTCAAAATTTGCATCCCGCTCAGGGTCACTATGCTGTTTATCCCACATTAAGAGTTCTTTATTTACCTGAGACAGCATAGCTTGAGCTTGTTCTAATTGCATTGAATTAGGCTCAATTTGTTCCAATAGCTCCTGTTCCATCTCCGAAGCAAGCTTAGCGACCCCATCTAAGCCTAAATTAGCAGCAGAACCTTTTAGGGTATGAGCAACACGTGTTGCCGTTTCCCAATCTTGCTCTGCAATCAAAGTGGGCATACTCGCCAACTCCTCCAATTGACTCCCAATGAAATGACGTAAAATTTCAAAATAGCGCTGTTGGTTTCCACCAATCCTGAAGATCGATTGCTCAACATTAATGCCAGTTAATTTAGGCAGTTCAGTCATAGATAACGCTGCTAGGGCTTGTGTTTCATACTCGGATTGGGCCTTGAAATTCTCCGATACGATTCCATCTTGTAAAAATTGGTTTAGCACTGAATAAAACTTATCAACCTCTATGGGTTTGGACAAATGATCATTCATCCCTGCTTGAATACAACGTTCAATATCCACAGACATCGCATTTGCAGTCATTGCTACGATAGGAAGAGATTGCCAGCGATTGTTGGCACGAATTCGTTTGGTCGCAGTCACTCCGTCCATCACTGGCATCTGCATATCCATTAATACAAGATCAAAATGGTCTTGCTCGATTTTGTCTAACGCTTCTTGGCCATTATTAGCAATCGTAACCTTACCCCCAGTATCTTGCAGCAGACCTAGAGCAACCTCTTGATTCACTTCATTATCTTCCACTAAGAGTATGCTTTTACCTTTGAGATTAGGTTTACTTTGTTGATGGTTCTCTGAATGTTTATGTTTGACATTCTCAATACCATAACTCGTTACAATGGCATCCAGTAAGTTAGATGGGTTGACGGGTTTAACGATAAGCGCATCAACTAATTTGCCATTCTCACCTTCTAAATTGATGTCACGTCCATAAGCAGTCACGAGAAAACATTTAACATTTTCTCGTAGACCAAGTGACTGCATCTGTGACAATAATTCAACGCCGTTCATTCCTGGCATATTCCAGTCGACAAACAACATGTCAAATTTACTGCGTTGGACTTCCGATAATGCTTCAAAGCCATTGCTTACCATGACAACATTAAAGCGCATGGCTGTAAGTAATGATTCAAGGATATTACGCGCGGAATCATTATCATCGACGACCAAAACCCGTTTATCAGCCAAACCATGTACAGGTTGAGCAATATCACGCATTTTCGCCTCTTGTAAACCACATACGATAGAGAACTCAAAAGTTGAGCCTTTTCCCTCTTCGCTGTATACGGAGATTTTCCCTCCCATCAGTTCTACCAATTGTTTGCTGATGCTCAGACCAAGCCCTGTTCCACCGAATTGACGGGTAATACTGGTATCCGCCTGCGAAAAAGCACTAAACAAATCACCCAGTTTCTCTTTGGCAATACCAATTCCAGTGTCTTTGACAGTGAAAATCAGTGTAGCTTGATGATCATTGAGTTGGCCGACTCGCGCCGTGATAACCACTTCTCCTCGATGAGTGAATTTCACCGCATTACCGCATAGGTTAACGAGAATTTGCCCAAGACGTAATGGATCTCCAATCAAACCCAATGGGATGTGGGGTTCGATATCCATTAGAAATTCAAGTCCTTTTTCTTGCGCTTTTAATGAAATGACCGCAGTGACATTATCCATCACATCATCAAGATTGAAATCAATCTTCTCTACATTGAGTTTTCCCGCTTCAATTTTTGAAAAATCGAGGATGTCGTTAATAATGCCAAGTAAATTTTTGGCTGATTCATTTATACGCATAATGTACTTACGTTGCGTAGTATCTAACTTGGTATTCAATGCCAAATGTGCCATGCCTAGAATGGCATTCATGGGAGTGCGGATCTCATGGCTCATGTTGGCCAAAAAATCCCCTTTAGCTTGGCTCATAGCATCTGCAGCTTCTTTTGCTTGGCGCAACTCCTGTTCCATCTCTTTGCGCTCTGTCATATCGAGTAAAATGCCGACTATGCCATTAATTTTATCGGCCCTATCACTGAATGAAGCTTCATACACCAGCATCTCATGTTGCCCCCCTTTATAATCCGTTAGGGATATTTCATAGTTCTGGCTGCTTTGTTGTTGAGTGAGTACAACATGGGCCTGCGCAAAACGTTCAGCCACAGCATCAGGAAAAATATCCTGTGGTTGCTTTCCAACCACCTCATTGTTATATAGGCCAACTAAATCAAGAAATTGAGCATTGACGGTCAAAAAGGTCCCATTTGCACTTAAGCAATACATGGGATTTGGGGTTGCATCCAAGATCTCTTGGTTCAGTTGTGATTGTTCAAGCACCTTCCTTTCAGCTAAACGTTGCAGCTCTGCATTTTGTGTTAGCTGAATAGCAATGGAAAGATCATCAAGCATCTGAGATAACCATTGATACTGTTGCATACTCAACATGCCCACGGTACCCAGTTCTAAGAGAGCGATCGGCTGGTTATTAACATGAAGAGGTAAATAGTACATTTCATTGAATGTCAAAGCCCCTGACGTGGTCATAATCTGATAATGGCCGTTAAGATTTTTCATGGCGTATGGCTTACCAGAACGCAACACACTAAAGTGGGTCGTCGTGGGGTCGCTGTATTCTCGTATTTCTGACTCTGACTGACCAACACCTGCAATTCGAACCAGTACACCATCTTGATAAATATAAATACCAATGAGTTCTACAGGAAATTGGTGTAGTAAAAACTGCGCAACTTGGTTACACAATGCTTCTGTTGTTGGGTTGTTACGTATGATGATATTGAAATCTTTTACAAGAGTATTAAAACTCAACTGCTCAGAGATATGGTGAAATACGACGTTTAAGCTATCAATAAAACGTTGCAATTCACCATACGCTTTTTGCGTCAACGTGAATGCGTAATCTTCATTTCTTACTTGTTGAACGACCGTCTTTAGTAGTGTGGTGAGCGGTGTAATATAAGTTAGCCAAAGTAGTATGAACGAAACCAAGATAGCTGCTACTAACAAGCTAACTAGAATGAGGTTTACTTTTTCGAAATACAGGGCTCGTTCATCTGCTTTAGCGACTTCAGATTCAATTCGGCTCAGAATATTGGCATTAGCAGCACCAATTGCCGACATGATTTTGGCTTTTTCTAAAAAGTACCTTTCACTGTAGAGCAGAGTGCGTGCATAGTTAAGGTCTGGTTCTCCGGTATAACGAAACTCTCCGTTCAACTCCTTTTTCCAGCCTTTAATTGCCATAAAAGCTTCTCGCTCTAAACCAACCAATTGATCAGAGAGAGACAAAGCATTTTGTAACTCGAGGAACTCCACCGAGTCGATACCAGATTGACGAATACGGTCTATGAGCGTGGGATAATGTGAGTGAGACTCTCGTTCGGATTCAGGATTATCCTCAAGGACTATCATGTCCCAATATTCATAATCATTATTTTTTGGGGCTGGTAATTTACCATTACGTACATCCAATACTTGATTAAATAAGCGCAACCAACGCTCATT
>JBOFIW010000093.1:0-3378 GCA_051650365.1 Vibrio sp.
ATGAATAAGGTCGGCGATTATAACCAGATAGCCTCATGACATAAAGTTTCACCGTAAAGTAGAAAAGCAGCCAAAGGCTGCTTTTCTTGATATTGAATTTTTTCTAAGGCTTAGGAATCGGTGTTCGCCACTTACTCCATTCTTCTTGGGCTTGAGGGTAGAGGTAAAACGTATGCCCATCAGAAGCGGCAGGAGTGAGCTGTTTTTGCTCTGGCGTAGCAAAGGTAATGCCCCCACGTAACATGCTGTCAAAAGTTCCAGCTTTAACATTGGCCCCCGTGATACCAATCGACATATCAAGTCCTGAAACATTCCAAAACACACTGTTTTCACGGAGTAGGTAGGTATACTGAGGTGCGATACGGATAGTAGTAATAACACGGTCTGCAAACTCACCCAAACGAACATCAATCACCTTACCAACTTCGATGTCACGATACAAAACGGGAGTTCCTACACTGACCGAACCGCGTTTTTCACTTTGCAAAGTATAGGTTTTCCCTGCGCCACCATGACGTGCCTCTTTATGCAATTCAAATTCAAAACGACTTTCCCCCGCACCCGGTTGAACTTCAATGCTATGACCTAAAAGGTTTTGCACATTTTCAATACCACTTAAACCGATTTTGGCTTGAGAGAGCCAGAACTGTGAATTTTTCTTGGCAATTTTCGGGGCATATTGCGGCTCAATGCGGGCAGAGAGTTTGACAAAATCTGATTCAAAATCAGGGATAATCTCAAACACTTCACCAATCTGTACTCCTTGATATTGCACAGGCGTACCAATCTTTACACCAAGTGTACCTAGGGCGGTTAGGGTGATTTTTTCTCCGTAACGGCGTGCATGATCGTAGTCGTTATACAGCTTCCACATCGCTCCGACTTTGTTTTCGATTCCAGGAAGGTTGTCAAAGGCAATCCCACCGCGAATGAGCGTCTGCAATGGCGCTGCTTTGACATCGACGCCATCCATCGACGCTTTGATTTCAACCCCTGAACGATTCCAAAACACCGTATCCGGAGTTAACAAATGTTGATATTGTTTTTCAATCGTCGCTGCAATTTGCACCCCTTTCGGGGTAAGGTTGAAACCAGAAATACTGCCAACTTTTAAATTGCGATAAAGAATAGGGGAACCAGCATTGATCGATGGCAGCTCGTTGGCAAACAAGGTTAATGAACGAGAGCCAGATTGATTGTATTTCGCCAGTTCTGCTAACGATTGATTTGAATAGAGCCGATATTGTTCAAGCGGTGTACCACTGCCTTCACTAGCAAAACTGATCGACCCTAATAACAGCTGTTTAGCTGGCGGAATGGATACAGAAAGGCCTGACTCAGTAAGTTCTGCTGAAGCACTGCCTGTGACATAAAAGCGGTTTTGTGAACGGATCAGTGAGCCATACTGCTCATCAATCAATACGTTGAACTCAACGTAATCAAGCTTGAGATTAACGGCTGTTACACTGCCCACAGCCACACCACGATACAGAATGGGGGTGCCGGCTTCCAAGCCAAATGAGTTATCCGCCACTAAATTAAAACTGATACTGTTAGATCGTGCATATTTAAACTCGTTTTTGCGCACAGCATGAAAATTACGCGTGCGCTCACCCTCCCCAGGGATCAGGGTCAAGAAGTTACCCTTAATGAAATTTGCTAAGTTTTCTACACCAGCCAATGACACTTGTGCTTCTTCCAATACAAATTGACTACCACTATTAAGCATGTCACTAAATGCTGGTTGAATGGCCGCAGAAGCAGTAATGCCTTTACGATCATCACTTAGTTGTAAATCGGTGATCTGACCAATTTCGATACCGCGATACATGATTGGAGCGCCCGCAGCGGAGATGTTGTTGTCATCTGGTAGTGTGATTGATACAGCAATCCCACGCCCAGCCGTTTTTAAATCTCGATACAGACGAAATTGTGCATTTTGTTCAACGGGTTTACCTTCATCCGGTGAATCAACAGCAATTGAGCCACCAATTAGAGCGCTCAAGCTTTCAAAACGAACGTCAACCCCATCAAAACCAATGCTAGCACCCACACCACTCACGTTCCAAAAACGGCTCTCGGTGTTAATAATATGGCGGTATTCCTCTTTAATAGAGGCTTGAATGATGACTGATTGGGCATCGTCATCCAACTGGTAATTGAATACTTCACCTATTGGGATTTTTTTGTAAACAATCTGAGAACCAACCGAGATACCACCTAAATCACGTGCTTTTAAAGCAATGGTTAATCCTCGTTGTGCCAATAAATCGGAAGGAGCAGATTCTAAGGCTTGGTACTTCGTTGGGTAATCATTTTGATGGAGAGGCCCTGGCTGAATGGCGATATAGTTACCGGAAACCAAGGCATCCAACCCTGAAATCCCTGACAAGCTTGCCGTTGGTTTTACCATCCAGAATCGAGTTTGTGTGGATAATAGTTTGGTCGCTTCTGGGTAAATGTCGGCTTCAACATAAATACTGTTAAGATCTTCCGACAACTTGATATCACGCACCATGCCCACTTCTAAACCTTGATAGCGAATGGTCGTGCGTCCCGCAATCAATCCTTGCGCATTTTCAAAGTGGATTTGGATTCGCACCCCAGCATCATGTACCGCTTTAAACACTAGCCAACCAGCCAAAACCATAGTCACGATTGGTAAAATCCACAACGGAGAAATTCCCCGATTTTTGCGAATGTCCGGTGTATAAGAGTTTTGCGTTGTATTTTCTTGACTCATTCAGACAACCTATTGTTGAGTACAGGTAACATTGGGCTCATCCCAGAGTAGGCGAGGATCTAAACTTTCCGCAGCCAACATAGTGAGAACCACAACCATACCAAAAGCCACAGCCCCATAGCCGGGGGTAAAATCGAGGATCTGTCCTCGGTCAACCAAAGTGAGCATGATGGAGATAACAAAGAGATCCATTACCGACCATTTACCAATCCATTTAATGCCACGATAAATCATCATGCGCTGACGTTGATGCACTTCATGTTTAAATTTTATTGCCAGTAACAAATAGCCAAGGCCTACGATCTTAATCACAGGCACCACAATACTGGCCACAAAAATAATGACGGCAATACCCCACATACCACTTTTCACTAATGAGGCCACTCCAGAGAAAATCGTATCCTCCAAACGTTGCCCATTGGTGATCAAAATGGAGATTGGGATTAGATTCGCCGGAAATATTGCCACGGTTGCAGCTAATACATAAGCCCATGTACGTTCGATAGAATTAGGCTTTCGGTGAAAAAGCTTATGCTGGCAGCGCACACAACGATCGCTTTCTGGCTGAGACAGATGGCAGTTATGGCAATGCACTTGTTTTAAAGGGAAATCGTAATCCGTTTCTTTTTGCCAAG
>JBOFIW010000094.1:0-3770 GCA_051650365.1 Vibrio sp.
AGCGGTGAGGTGCTTGAAGAACCCGGACTGAGTTTTAACCCATTTCAGCAAATGCCAACGGTTTATATTCATGCTTCGGATATTGCCAAAACAGGGGCGATTCAGCCCGGTAGTCGTGTGCAATTTAGCTTGTTTATTACCGGTGATGACTCGGTGATTAAGGCTATTAAACAAGAGGTGAGCTTAACTCCGAGTGATCGCTGGCGTGATCAAGAGAGTGCAAGCCGTACCAATGAAGTGTTTGAGCGTACTCAGCAGTATCTCTCGTTGACGGTGGCGATTGTGATCTTGATGGCGGCGACCACCTTGGTGTTGACCTGTCAGCATTATGTGTCCACCCGAATGCATACCATCGCAATGCTCAAGAGCCTTGGTGCAAGCCGCCAGTGGTTACGCCGTTGGTTAGCGTTGCAAGTTGGTTTGTTGCTTGTATTTGCGGTGGTGTTGGGCTGCGTAATTGGTGTTGGATTGGAGTCGCTGCTACGTTTGCCCCTAAAAGATTTATTGCCAGATCCGCTCCCGAGTTACGGTTTGCGCCCTTTGTGGATTGCGCTTGCCAGTAGTTTATTGATTGCCGTTCCTGCTTTGGGTATCCCGCTTGGGCGATTATTGTCGGTGAGTGCCGTGGCGGTGATGCAGCCAGTGCAACATGATCGGCGTTGGCAACGTGCTTTATTGCTGATGATGGTGCCTGTCGTGCCTCTGTTGCTGGTGTATTGGCAAAACCAACTGATTTGGATTGTGCTGATAGGGATTGTCGCCCTGTTTGTGGTGCTAGCATTGGTGAGTGTGGTGGTTACCCGCTTATTCGCTAAGCTTCCGTTAAATCCACCGATGGCATTAGCATTAAGCCGAATTAATCGATCTGGCATCGCCAGCGGCTTACAATTTGGCGCATTAGCCCTTTCTTTGATGCTGTTGGCGATCATTTGGCTAGTACGTACCGATTTACTCTCAGATTGGCAACGTACATTGCCCGAAAATGCGCCAAATGCATTCGCACTCAATATCAGTGAGTCGGAAAAAGCCACTTATCTAGCTGCATTAGATAAGGCACATATTGAGCGCTCTGCGGCTTACCCGATTATGCGCGGACGTTTAACCCACATTAACGGTCAAGAAGCCAAACTCTATGCCCAAAATGGGGAAGAAAGTTCAGATGCGCTGCGTCGAGAACTGAACCTCACGTGGGCTGAGCAGCTTCCGGATTACAACCCGATCCTTGAAGGACAGTGGCAAAGCCAAAATGGCGTGTCAGTCGAGCAAGAAGTGTCGAGCGATCTTGGCCTCAAGCTCGGGGATACGCTGACCTTCATGATCAACAGCCAAGTGGTGACCGCAAAAGTGAACACCATACGTCAGGTAGAATGGCGGGAAATGAAGCCCAATTTTTACTTCATTTTTAGCCCTGATGTGGTGCAAAAGCTTCCTGTGAGTTACTTGATTAGCTTTCGTGTATTACCCGAGCACGATGCATTGCTCAGTCAACTCTCGCGCCAGCACCCCACGGTGAGCCTAATGGATATCCGCACTATGGGGGCAAAAATCCAAGCACTGCTGACGCAGATTGTTTGGTCAGTGACCGTTCTGGCAGCGCTCGGAGTATTGGCCGGAGTCTTGTTAATTTTCACTTTACTGCGTTTGAGCCTCAGCCAGCGTCAGCAGGAAATTCGCTTATACCGCACTTTAGGAGCGAGTCGCCGTCGAGTGGTGCACACCATCTGGGCGGAATATGGAGTGATGGCATTAGTCGGTGGTTTAGTGGCGAGTTTGAGTGCCGATCTGGTGGTTGCCGCAGTGATGAAATGGGGATTTAACTTAAATCCAAGTTTGCATATGGTGTTATGGTTTGCCTTGCCAGCTCTGACTTTTTGCACACTTGCTGTGGTTGTGAGCAGTTTGCTCAAACGGCTGTTAGCCCCCGTGAATAAAGCGTTCAGTGATTGAGGTGCGGAGCAAATAGGTTAGTTATCCACAAAATCAGTGGATAACTTCTGGGATAAGTAAAGTGGTTATTTCGGGGGGGCTAGGTGCTAGCCCCGTAGTGACCGAGGTTTGCGTGATTGGGTTATTCACAAAGTGATGAAAACTCAATAATGGTAAATTTGAGTCAAGCATTTTTTTATATTTTTTCGGTTTAAAACAGCCTTTGTTTAGCCCGAGTGCGCTTGATCAAAAATCCTTATGTTACAGGTTGTTTTTGTTTCTTTAGCGCTATTTGGGCAAACAATTTGCAGTTACTCAATCGTCAATTTTTTATGGCATGGTGAAACTTGAAGCGCCTTCTAGGCATCAAGTGAAAGGATCAAGCATGGAGATTGCGAACCCGTTGAGTGGCAAAACATCAACGATGTTCAGGAAAAAAGCTATCCCTCAATCTGCGTGGGCAAGATTGAGGGAGCACAAGGGAGAAGTCCGCGTAAAAAATGTGATTTTATTAACGTTTCATACCCTTTAGAATAGCAGCCACTTTTCTTCGCCTTGATGTAACTGTAGGTAAAATATGACATTGAGATCTCAAGATCCCCGAATTGCTATCATAGGTGGCGGTATTGCTGGTGCAACCGCAGCCGTTCACTTGGGTGAGCTTGGATTGAATGTGTTATTAATGGAAAAAGGCACCGGTTTAGTCAGTGGGCCACCCATTTGCCATTTGCATGCAGGGGGAAATCTCTATCGAGAAATCGCTGAGCAGCAGTGTATTGATTTGCTTGAACAATCTATTGAAACCGTTCGCCTTTATCCACACACCTTGAATGTGCGTCCAACCCTTATCACCATTCCAAAATCGGATCCGGGTGAACCACAAGATATTCTGCCGCGACTGGCAACCATTCAAAATGCTTACCAGCAGATGGTAGAACAGGATCCGGCTAATAAAGTATTGGGTGAAGTCGAAAACTATTACCGCCTTTATCAACGTGAAGAGTTGGAGCATCTGGCGCAAGCGGTGCAGCCTAACCCGCCACGCAGTGATGATGATTGGGTCATCCCTTTTGCGCAAAACGCGGATTTGGATCAGCTCAAATATCCAGTAGTCTTAGTGCAAGAGTATGGCTGGAGTGTATTTCGTCTCGCCGCCAGTGTCGATCTCACGCTTGCCGCACTGCCTAATTGTGAAGTAATGCTACGTACTGAACTTATTGATGCTCAGTATCAAGAGAACCAATGGCAGTTAACCTATCAGGATGCGCAAGGTGAGCGCCACACGCAGATGGTTGATTACCTAGTCAATGCTTGTGGCTTTGAAACCGGACAAGTGGATGATATGGCACGCCACCACAGACAGCGTTTGGTGGAGTTTAAGGCTGCGTATGTGACTCATTGGCCAGTGTGCCATCAGTGGTGGCCGGAAGTGATCTTCCATGGACCACGTGGTAGTGAAGATGGCATGGCGCAGTTAACACCTTATGCGGACGGAACCTTCCAATTGCACGGAATGACAGAGGCGATCACCCTGTTTTCTGATGGCCTAGTGACATCCAGTGCTGATTCGGCGCAGCCTCAATTGCCGAGCTACCTACAGCATAAAATTGCACGCGGTTGGCCAATGGCCGCTCAACAAGATCGCACCCAGCGAGCCATAGACCACATGAGCCGATTTGTGCCTGCGTTTAGCAATGCAGAATACGCAGGAGTACCACTGTTTGGGGCGCAGCAAATTCCCGGTGATGATGTGACGTTGCGCGCAGCGGATGTCAGCTTTGAAGCTAACCACTACGCGAGATTGGAAGTAGTGAAGGGATCTTCTGCATTGTGTGCGGCTCGGC
>JBOFIW010000095.1:0-5110 GCA_051650365.1 Vibrio sp.
GCTTCACCGATATTGATTCCGTTGCGATCGGCGCTGAATGGTTGGCAATGTTGATTAGAGAGTGCCTCTAGTCCGTTGAAACCGTTAAGGGTCAGACGGCAAAGGGTATCTACGCCACCAACAATCACCGCATCGACCATTCTGGTTTGTAGTAGACGTTTCGCGGAAACAAATACTCGTCCACTAGAAGAACAAGCCGTTGAAATGGTATAGCAAGGTCCAGTTAACCCAAAATAAGCGGCGATAAATTGGCTGCTGTTACCTAGCTCTTGCTTACGGTAGTGGTAGTGCTCTGGAAATGTACCGTGCTCAATTTTCGCTTGATAGGCGATTTCACCATCCGCAATACCTGAGGTACTTGAACCTATGATCACAGCGATGCGCTGGTGACCAAAGCGCTGTTTAGCTTCCTCTATTTGAGAAGTAATTTGCATTATGGCGGAAAGGGCTAAGCGGTTGTTACGGGTGTCGAAATTCGCCAACCTATCAGGTATTGACGGAAGAGGTTGTGTCACTCTACCGATTATGGTGTGGGTGCCGTTATTGAGTAGTGAGGTGTCCGCTTGCATCTGCGCGTTATGATTTTGCGCTAGGCATTGATGGATTTGTTTTGGTATGGAACCGAGTGCTGAGTGAAAACCACAGCCATGAATAAAAATGGGTTGTTGAGAGGATGAAGTCATAGGCTTATACCGTTATGGTTGCGTAATCCGAGAAGTGAGTGTTTGGAGGTGCCACCCATGAGTGAGTATGGGATTGTGCCGTTTTAGCATGAATACACCCCATGCTGATGCCACTGAGAGACACGTTCAATCAAAACCGTGGGAGAGGCGAGGCGCATCAATTGATCTTCTACGCCCACTGCAACTTGCGTGGTATGGCCTTGTGCCATGCGTTGCCCTGTTTTGGCATCACTAATCACATATTGCACGCGCAAGCGGTTTTCCCATTCACTCAAACAGGCTTTAACACAAATTTCATGGTGGTAGGGAATGGCGAGAACGTACTTTACTTGAACGTCAATTACCGGCCACAGAAAACCGGATTCTGACATCTTCCGATAACCATAATCTATTTTCTCCAGCATGGCTCGACGAGCTTCTTCAAAGAAGCGAAAGTAATTGCTGTGGTAAATTACCCCCATGGGGTCGGCATCTTGAAACGAAGTGATTAGGGTCACTTGCGCTTCTAGTGGATAAAGTACGTTCACCATATGCCCCCTTAGTAGAGTGACCAGTGACGCTGCTGAATACGAGCGATAAAGTGGCGTAGATCTTTCTCCAACGGACGATCTTCACTTACAAAATCAAACTCTTCCCAGACACTGGTACACATAGTTTGCAGGGATGCACTCATTTGTTGTTGGTCTAATTCATTACGGCGATGACGAATTTCAATCGCTTGTGTTGCGGCTAACAAAGAAGCAGCTGCTACTTGTTCGGTTAACTCCAACACCCGTAAACAATCACGAGCAGCAATGGTACCCATGCTCACTTTATCTTGGTTATGGCATTCAGTAGAACGTGAAAATACACTTGCAGGCATGGTGTGTTTCAATGCTTCAGCCGTCCACGCTGAGATGCCTATTTGTACCGCCTTGAAGCCATGATTGATGGGTTTGCGGCTTCCTTCAGCGCCACTGAGGTTAAATGGCAAACCATTATTGAATTTGTAGTCCATGAGCTGTGCCATTTGGCGATCGAGCAAGTCGGCCAAGTTGGCAACAGCGGTTTTTAGGGTGTCCATCGCCATAGAGATGTGCCCACCGTAGAAATGGCCGCCATGCAAAACGCGCTCGTTATCACCATCAATGATCGGATTGTCGTTAGCACTGTTGAGTTCATTCTCAATGAGTTGACGTAGCCAAGGCAGTGCATCTTGTACCATGCCAATGACGTGAGGAGCACAGCGTAGCGAGTAACGGTCTTGTAAGCGATCGCTATTCATCGGGGGGCGTTCTGCTTGTAGATCAGAACGTAGCCAGGCTGCAACTTTTTGCTGACCAGGGTGCGGCTTTACTGCGAACAAGGCTTCATCAAAATGGAAGTCGTTACCTTGCATCGCGACAGAAACCATGGCCGTGATCTTGGTGGTGAGCTGAGCTAAATACTCAGCACGTTTGTACGCGAGGCAGGCCAGTGCAGTCATCACTGATGTACCATTCATCAGGGCAAGACCTTCTTTTGGGCGTAGTTTTATGGGTTCGATACCTAACTCAGCAAATACCTCAGCAGTAGGTCTTTCTTCACCTCGATACAATACATCACGCTCACCTACAAGTGTTGCGGCCAGATAAGAAAGTGGTGTAAGGTCACCACTGGCTCCGACGGAGCCTTCTTCAGGAATGCGTGGTGCAATATCGCAGTTAATCAAGGTTACGATTTGACTCAGAAGTTCGTGACTGACACCAGAAACCCCTTGGGCGAGTGAGCAAAGACGAGTCGCCAATACGGCTCTCGCTTGCTCATGCGTTAAAATTTTACCTAGACCACACCCATGGAAGCGAGTGAGATGGAGGGGGAGGTCTTCGACCAGTTGTGCTGGAATCGCAACAGTACAAGAGTCACCATAGCCGGTGGTGACACCATAAATCACGCCTTCTTCTTTAAGTAATTTTTCTAAGAAAGCGACGCCGCGATCAATTTTGGCGGTGAATTCTGCGGATGGGTTTAAGCTCGCCTTTGCTCCTTGAGCGATTGCACTGACATCTTCAATTGTCAGCCGACCTTGGCCAAAGGTGATGTTATTTACTGTTTGCATAGTCATAATATAGTTCTGTCCGATTTCCATAGTCGAAGGTAATGCCGCTATAAAGAGGCGAGTGGTGTGTAATGATCAAAACATTAAGCAAGTTGGTATATTCCGATTGCTAATGTAGATGGTTGTTGGTTGTGCTATCGGCTAATTGCACTTTGCCTGATGAATGAGCAATGAGTTGCCCACCACGTTCTGAATGGTAGGCAAAGTGTAGTTTTTGTTTCTGAGCATCCCATTTTAAATGCAGAACAACTTCGGTATCGGGGCGAATCGGCTCTTGGAACTTGATCAACTCCATCCCCTGAAATGAGCTAGGGGTATGCAGAAGGTCCTGAGCATAGAAAACGGCCCAATCAATTTGGGTGACGCCCGGTAACAACGGGAAATGCGTAAAGTGGCCGCAGAAATCCAGTATGTCGTGATCCGTACGCAGTAGCAGCGTGGCTTCCACATCTGGGAGAGAGACAGCTGGGTTAAAAGTGATAGAGAGAAGTGTTGGTTTTCTTTTTATAGCCATAACGTTAATTCACAGACAGTGTTGAGGTTTGGAAACATTGTGCTATTTCATTGTTAAGCCGTTTCCCTTGGCTGTTTAACGGGATGTGCGTTACTACGCGAAAACGGCGTGGTATCGAGATGGGTTCTAGCCACTGGCGCAGTTCATGGCGTAGGTGTAGCCAAAATTTACCTTTGCCTATTTGGGCTGCCAGTTGCATTCCGTCTTGGCTTAACACCAGAGCTGCAGCCAAGATCAAGCGATTTTCTTCTTGTATCGGAACAACAGCACTTTCGGTAATCCAAGGTAACTGATCGAGACGTTTTTCCACTTCAACGAGTGATATGCGTTTTTCCTCTAACTTGATCACACGATCGGTGCGCTCTTTGAGGATAAATTGCCTGTCGTTTAACAGTTCACATTGGTCAGCTGTTTGATACCAGTGGTGTGGGTCAATGTGTGGTGAACGTAAACATAAGCAGTGATCGTCATTGATCTGTATTGTAATGCCGGGAAAAACAGACCAAGGTTGAGCGGGGTAGCATTGTTGCCGGTAGGCGATACCTCCTGTTTCAGTGCTGCCAAATACCTCCATCGGCCATTGACCGAAGAGTTGATAGGCATGGTGTGCTGACTCATAACTCAGAGGTCCACCTGAAGAGAAAACGGCCGCAAAAGGTACGCACTGGTACTGTGCGGTTAAACGCTTCAGTAGGGCTGGACTGCTGATCAGAATCACATCCTCACCCGCATGTGTAACCAGTTGTTCTGGAAATTCAAGATTGAAGCGCGCGAAAGGATGACCGGCGCACAAAGGCCAGAGTAATCGAAACAGCAGGCCATAAATGTGTTGATGAGAGACGGTACTTTCAAACCGACACGATTGAAAATTATGCCCAACCCATTGTTGTAGAGTATTAATTTCAATTTCGAGCTGTTGCAGTGTTTTGCGGACCGCTTTCGGAGTACCACTTGAGCCTGAAGTGAATAGGGTCAAGTCTATGGTTTTGATATTGAACGTCACATCATCAGATACAAAAGGCGATACAGAAGATTCTATCAACAGATGTTTAAGAGAAACGGAACTTGCTATCTCTTGGTCACACAGCAAAAGATCAAATGCGTTACTTAGTTCCAATAGAGCTGCGGGTTGATAATTGCTCGGAAGAATTAATGATTTTTGACTGTAGCCAACAGCGAAAAATCCTACCGCAAACAGATAACTGTCAGAGCTACACAACGCGATGTTTTGAGCTGAATGTGCACGGATGCGTTTTCCAAGAGAAGTGACATCCGCAGAAAATTGCGACCAGTCGATCTTTTTATCTGCATTAAACGCAACGACATGATCACAAGCTCGACCTGTGATAAACAGCGTCGATAAAGAAAGATATTGTGGAAGTTGGTTCATAGCGTCTTCACTCCCTGTGAATCCATTGACGTATGACTCATTGGTCTCTTCATCGACCACGGCTAAACATTGGCATCGGGTATTATGACAACGATACCCGACAGCAACGGATTCCAATTGATTTAAGGATTAACTTAGGCTTGTGAAGAAATATAGCTGGCTAACTTAGCGACTGAGGCAAAGTGCTGGCGCGTATTGCTATCATCGGCATCAATAGTAATGTTGAATTTCTTTTTGAGCGCCAAACCAAGTTCTAATGCATCAATAGAGTCCAAACCGAGACCATCACCAAATAAAGGAGCGTCGGTCTCAATGTCTTCAATCATGATATCTTCTAAATTGAGGGACTCTATGATGAGTTGTTTTATTTCTTTGTGTAAATTTTCCATTATTTGCCAACCTAAATTATCTATTTATAAATAAATTTTTATTGAAATTATTTGTCG
>JBOFIW010000096.1:0-2715 GCA_051650365.1 Vibrio sp.
GTCTCGGAAACCGCGATGCCGTTTGAGATCTGGTTTAGCGTGGCGGCGATCTATCTGTTGTTAACCCTGACTCTGTCAGCGTTATCAGCTTGGCTAGAACATAAACTGGGCGCGCAGTGGCGCTCACCATAACGCGAAAAAATGCGCGAAATAAAAATGCGCGAAATAAAAAGGGAACTCCTATGAAACCATTCGGACAACGTTTAGGTCGATTCAGCGTTAAAACCTTACTTACTGGCTTGTTGGGGCTGGCTTTTACTTTGCCAGCAGTGGCGAGCGACACACCGAATCTTGATGCGATTAAAGAGCGCGGCACGCTGCGCGTGGGTATGTCGACCTTTGTGCCTTGGGCAATGCGCGATAAGCAGGGTGAGCTAATTGGCTTTGAGATTGATGTCGCTAAACGCTTAGCCGCCGACTCAGGTTGGCAAGTGGAATTTGTGCCTACCGCATGGGATGGCATTATTCCCGCTCTGCTGGCCAAAAAATTTGATGTGATCATCGGCGGAATGTCGGTCACACCTGAGCGTTCCAAAAGTGTGCTGTTTACTGCGCCCTATTCGCACTCTGGTGTGCAACTCGCTGCCAATAAAAAGCTCGCTGAAGGCTTTTCCAAGTTGGAAGACTTTAACAAGCGCAACGTAAAAATCGCGGCTCGCCGTGGTGCTTTTACCGTGCAAGTGGCGCGTGAAACTTTCCCAAAAGCCAGCGTGCTGCAATTTGATGACGATGCCCAAGCTTTCCAAGAAGTGATCAACGGCAACGCGCATGCGGTGATTGCTTCAAGCCCAAAACCCGAGCATGAAAGTATCAAGCACAGCGATTCATTGTTTCTTCCTTTCAGTGAGCGTTTAAGTAAAGGCAATGAAGCGTTTGCAGTGCGTTTAGGGGAAGAAGACAAGAAAGCCTATTTTGATCAATGGATTGCAGACCGTACTGCTGATGGCTGGCTGCAAGCGCGTTACGAATACTGGTTCTCCACTTTAGATTGGCAAGATCAGGTGGCTTCTGGTCAGTAAGTTCAGGTCAGTAAATGAATAACTACGGTGCAAAACCTTCATCTGGCTACCGTTTCACTCTGCTGGATGGCGGATTACTGCTCGCAATCGCCAGCCTCATTGGCTGGCTCTATTACCGATCTGAAGTGGGAATTCACTACCATTGGCATTGGCGTGAAGCGTGGACGTTGATTTTCACGCCGCGTGCGGATGGCAGCTTGCCCTACTTCTTACAAGGCTTAGGCGCAACGTTACGTTTAAGCTTATGGGGTATGGTACTGGCTTTAGTGTTAGGGTCACTGATCGGCATCGCGCGCAGCCGCAAGGCTTGGTTTGTGCGTTTACCCGCTAACGCATTTGTGCAGCTGGTACGCAATATTCCACCACTGGTGTTTGTCTTCATCTTCTATTTTTTCATCTCCAATCAACTCATCCCGCTACTGGGTTTGGATGAGTTACTGCGCTACCACACAGCGGAAGTTCACCCACTGATCTCTTGGCTGTTTGGCCCTGCCCGTTTGTGGGAAAACTTGTTGTCCGGCGTGTTGTGTATCGGGCTACTCTCTTCTGCTTACATTGCGGAAATCGTGCGTGCTGGGCTTGCCAACATCCCGCAAGGACAATGGGAAGCTGCGGATTCGCTTGGCCTACCAACTTGGGTCAAATACCGCTATGTGATTGCCCCACAAGTGCTGACCGCAATTACCCCAGCGCTGGCTGGGCAGACAATATCCCTCATCAAAGACACGTCGATCATCTCGCTGATTTCAATTCAAGAACTGACCTTTGTCGGCAGCGAAATAGCCAACTCATCTGGGCTAATTTTTGAGATCTGGCTCATTATCGGCGCAGCCTATCTGGTGCTTTGCCTCACGCTGTCTATGCTGTTTAAGCAAGTAGAGAAGCGCAGCTTACACCATTTAAGCCGTTGAACGATGAAAGACGGTATCGAAGCAAAGCCAGTTTAGCGATTGCTTCGATATTTTTGAGAATAAATATCAATTAGACTGAATTATCAAAACCTCAATAGATAAAGGTGACCCCATGAATTCACAAGTCACACACTGGTTGGCCAGAGATCCGGACCCTAAAACTCGTCAAGAACTGCAACAGCTGATCGATACTCAGCAAGACGCGCAGATTGCCGAGCGCTTTCAATCACGCCTTGAATTTGGTACTGCGGGTTTACGTGGCAAAGTCGGCTGTGGCCCTAACCGAATGAATCGTTTAGTGATCCAAGAAACGGCGGCGGGTCTGGGGCATTACCTGATTGCTCAATTACCCGATGCCAAAAACCGCGGCGTAGTGATTGGTTACGATGGCCGCCCAGATTCAAAGCAGTTCGCTCACGATACCGCCAGCGTGCTGACTTCACTCGGCATCAAGACTTATTTGACCTACCAAGTGGCCGCGACTCCTATCGTGGCTTTCGGTGTACGCCATTTCAACGCGGCGGCTGCGGTTGTGGTAACCGCAAGCCACAACCCGCCAGAATACAACGGCTTTAAAGTGTATTGGGAAAACGGCGCGCAAATTATTCCTCCGCACGATGCAGGCATTGCTGCTTGTATTGACCAAGCGGCGCAACAAGCGCTCCCTTATCTATCCCTTGAAGAGGCAGAGCAACAAGGCCTGCTGCATTGGCTGCGTGATGAGTATTACCAAACTTACCGTAAAACCATTGGTGCAAGCCCACTGTTGCAGCATCACACTAAGC
>JBOFIW010000097.1:0-7836 GCA_051650365.1 Vibrio sp.
GCCGAAAGATTCCATAGCCCAATCCGCGGCTGCTGATCAAAGGCATAACGCCCCTGATAATCGGAGTGATTGCAGATAAAGTTCGGGTCATAGTCATCTAGGAAGGCAAAGGGGCCGTAATCAAAAGTCTGCCCCAGAATCGACATATTGTCGGTATTCATTACCCCATGGTTAAAACCGTAAACCTGCCATTGGGCAATCATAAGCGCCGTACGCTCAACAACTTGATGAAACCAATCCGCATAAGGTTTAGCGCTCTGCGCACAGGTTGGGAAATGCCATTCGATGACTTTATCCGCCAGCAACTTCAGTTCGGTATGCTGCTCGATGTAATAAAAATGCTCAAAATGGCCAAAACGAATATGGCTTTGCGCTACACGTACTAACAAGGCTCCGCGTTCTTCACGTTCACGATAAACCGGTGTGTCGCTATTCATGAGAGCTAAGGCGCGAGTAGTGGCAATCCCCAACCCGGCCATGGCTTCACTGCACAAGTATTCACGGATGGAAGAACGCAGCACTGCGCGGCCATCTCCCATTCTTGAATAAGGTGTAAGCCCTGCACCTTTCAGGTGAATGTCATAGACATCCCCGGTTTTTGAGGCCATTTCTGCCAGCAGTAACCCGCGGCCATCACCCAAATCTGGGTTATACACACCAAACTGATGGCCTGCATATTTCATCGCGAGCGGGGCAAAATCAACGGGAAGTTGTTGCCCTGAAAGCGTGGCGAGCAATTCAGAATTCGGTACCTCGGGCAAACCAAACTCTTGTGCCAAAGGGGCATTCCACATCCCCCAACGGACATTCTCTAAAGGCTGCGGACGAATTGAGGTATAAAAAGCTTTGGGCAAAGCCGCAAAACGTTGACTGAGGCGAACAGAATTCCACACCGACATAACTTCACTCGTGATAAATCGTTTGTCCGCACGTTAGCAAATACCTGACCGTTTCACTAGGCTTTATTGCAACCACTTTTATCGTGGGCTTCCATCACACAAAAGGTGACTCTGCAAGAGACAAGAAAGCCGAGTATCAAACTCGGCTTTCACAAAGAGCTGGTGTCATTACAAAAGCATGAAGGTGAAGCCTAATGCTAGCAAGGAAAACACCAAAGTACGACCCACAACTCCTAGCGTGCTAGGTTGAACCATTTCAACGTGCTCCATATCGCTTCCCACCTTTATACTTATGACACGACAATGACAATATGGTGAAGTTTTAAAAAATCAGCAATAGGTTTAGACGTTAATTTTTTGTGACACCAGTAGCTTGTTCCCAATCCTATGACAACCCACAACACCAAACTCCAGCATTCAGCACAAAGTTGAACCTTGCACACAGTCCAGAGCCTACCTATACCTATAAGAGAGCATTCAACCATTAAGGGCATAGCAATGAGAATACGGGTCACGGTATGGATTACTCTACTGGTATTAGTGAGCGGTAAACTATTTGCTGAAGAAGCCATCCTCACTCTCACCTATCAAGGCCAACAGATCGCTGCGACCTATCAAGAGTTACTAGCGCGTAGTGATCTTACCATTACAACAGCGACACCTTGGACTGAAGGCAGCAATGAATTTAAAGGAGTATCAGCTCAAGCCATTTTAGCTTGGGTCGGTATAAAGCAAGCCGATCTAAAAGTGAGCGCTCTAAACAAATATTGGGCGGTAATCCCTTATTCCGACATTAAGAAATACAATCCTGTGTTCGCCATTCAAAAGAACGGCAAACCGATGCCCATTCGTGATCGTGGACCAATTTGGTCAATTT
Source organism: Vibrio sp. (assembly GCA_051650365.1). Classification (GTDB taxonomy): domain Bacteria; phylum Pseudomonadota; class Gammaproteobacteria; order Enterobacterales; family Vibrionaceae; genus Vibrio. Next base: position 1,777 of record JBOFIW010000097.1, read on the forward strand.
ACCCTCTGTCGAGCAGTGATGAATTGAACAATGACGTTTTGCATAGTCGAATGGTCTGGCAAATCAAAAAGATAGAAGTGCTCACTCCGTAATACTATGAAAAAATCGCTGTTGGCTTTCTTCACCTTAGTATTCGTAATTATCCTACTTTCTCTGTGGGCGATAGTCAGCTTTACAAATACCTATAACATGCTGACCAAATACACTCATCTTTCCGCTTGGGCATTGACTCAACTTGAAGTAGAAACGCTCGATTTCGTTCACCGTGTCGATACTTATCTCATCGACGAGAGCCCAGAAAACCACCAAGCAATGAGGGTGTATTACGACATTTTATGGAACCGATTCGATGTATTCCTTACCAGTAAGGAAACCGAAGAATTAAGGCAAAAGCACAATGCTGAACCAGTCATTCAAGCAACCTTTGTTCAACTAAAACATTACGAAGCCGCAATCAATAATCAGGATAAATCCGCACTAAAAGAGTTACGGCAAGCCTTAGAACCATATAGTGATCAGATCCGTGACCTCACCATCATCAATTTTACAGGCGAAAGCGTGAATTCTAACCTTCGGATGTTGGCGCATAACAAACAGCAGTTTTTCTACTTTTTTGTCGCTATCTTGATCATATTGCTCCTGCTGTCCTACCTAACCTACCGGTCAGCCGATTACCAACAATTTTTAGCGTGGCATGACCCGTTAACCCGTCTAAAAAACCGTAACTTCATCAGCAACACATTGCAAAAAAGCCCACTCAACAGGCAAGAGCCTGTCACAATGATTCTTTTTGATATCAACCGTTTCAAAGAGCTGAACAATACTATGGGCTACACCTTTGGTGATCAGCTATTGATAAAAATAGCTGGGTTGCTAACTCAACGCTGCCAATCTTTTGGTTATCAATGTGCTCGAATCGGAGCCGATGAGTTTGCGGTATTGCTGTATCCTTGTAATGGAAATGCTGAATTTTTTATTCGCAATCTGTGGAATGACCTCAGTAAACTGGTTAGAGAACATGACAAAACGAAGCGTTTAAGCATCGCTATGGGGGTGGTTACTTGCCAGACGCAGGATGTCCATCAAACGGACTCAGCACTACGAGCCAGTAGCCTATTAAATAATGCCGATGTTGCGCTAAACATCGCAAAAAAAATGCCTAATGGACACGTCGTCTATTACACTCGCCAAATTGAAAATGCCTACAATAAAAAGCGCATACTAGCGGGACAGTTACAAACTCTACTCAACGATCCACAGCAAACAAGCCTACATTTGTGTTATCAACCCATCCTGTCTCGTTCAATAAATCGCTTAGGATGTGAAGCTTTACTGCGTTGGCAACACATCGAATGGGGAGATATCGAACCACAATATTTAGTTGAAGTTGCCGAAGAGTATGGTCTTGGAAAAAAACTTGGCACATGGATCATGACTCAAGTTTATCTTGCTCTAAAAAATGACTGGAAGGACTTTCACCATCAATTAGAGATCTCCATTAATTTATCAAACTCACTGTTTGATGAATCTCTACCTAGATTGATGGCAGAGGCCTTTGATCATCAAGAAAAATTTCTAAATTCGATCATTTTAGAGCTCACTGAAACAATGACGATTAACGATTTTGCGCGCAGTTTGGCCATCATCAATCGGTTAGAAAAAATAAAGGTCCGCTTTGCTTTAGATGATTTTGGCACTGGATGGTCCTCTTTGTACCAACTCAACCATCTCAAATTCAGTAAACTAAAAATTGACAAATCGTTTGTCGACAATATGAACCAAAACACACAACAAGCTATTTTTATTACCTCTATCGTTAACCTATCTCACCAATTAGGGATGCAAGTTGTTGCTGAAGGAGTTGAACAACGAGCACAATTAGAACAACTTAAACAATTGGGGGTTGATGAGTTTCAAGGTTATTACTTCTCACATCCAATCAAAAAATCTGAATTCAGTGCCTTTTGCAAACACTACTTTGCGGCCGAAACCACTCCACTCTCGAATCTGATGAATAAGTAATATATTCACGCTTAATCACTCCCACACTGAGTTACCGCATAGGCTCACTTTAGACTTGCAACAATACAACAACCACTAACACGAACGAACTTAACATTTTGCCAACGAACTCAAAAATCAAATAGCATTTTATGGCTAGAATATTTGTTCTAATAACAACATGAGTACCCAACATGGAATCGCTGTTAAAGGATTTTCCTGTGCTAACCTGCATCAATGTTGCATGGGGAGAGATGGATGCGCAGCAACACATCAATAACGTTGTCTATTTTCGTTACTTTGAAACAGCACGAATAGATTACTTCGCTCGCCTAAAACTGATGGAAGAGTTACAGCGCACCCAAATTGGCCCCGTATTATCGGAAACTCAGGCACGCTATAAAATTCCAGTAACGTTTCCTGATACTTTGCTGATTGGTTCACGCATCACTGCCGTACAAGCCGATCGCTTTAGTATGGAATACCAAGTAGTGAGCCAAAAATTGGGGAAAATTACGACTGTCGGTAGTGCCACCGTGGTGATGTTTAATTTTAAAACCGGAGAGAAAGCGCTCCTGCCAAGCGCAATAATGGATGCCATTTTAGCATTAGAAGGGCAATCCCTTACCGTTACCAACGCATAGTGACGCTAATGCCAGCTTGGTCACCTTCAATCCAAGGTAACACCTGTACCGAGTCATCAAATGGCTCGGTGAATACCCATGCTGATACAGTGCCTAACACCGCGCCAGCGAGTACATCGCGCCAGTAATGCTTGTTACCCTCAACTCGCCCTAATCCAGATAAAGCGGCCACACCATATGCAGGAAAACCGACTTGCCAACCATAGCGAATATTTAATGTCGTCGCGGCTGCGAAAGCATTCGCAGTATGGTTAGATGGAAAACTGTCATTACCACTGCCATCGGGGCGCTCCTCATCCACTAACGATTTGGTCAACAAGCCTACTCCCGAGGCCGTTGCAATACTCAACCCCGCCTGAGTAAACCCTTGCCAATCACTCTGGTATGCGGGCATTGCAAGCGCTAAACCAACAAGACCATAAGTACCAATATCACTGAAGGTTTCCCAATTTTTCGTGCTATCAGCACACACAGCCCCAGAATAAATCGTGGATATGAGCACACCACCTAAACATAACTTTCTCTTCATAAAGCTCTCCATACCGATGTAGGGGCGTGATTGTATATCGTCTCCTTGCTTGCCGACAAACACCTTAGTGTGTGCGTCGGCTTACTACTCGTAAACTATGCAGCATCACTGAATACAAAATCGAAGATTGCGCATTTTATTTCCAGCCTATATTGTGAACATGTTGTTAATGGATATAACACGATCTTATTCAGGGAGAGAACTTGATGAATACTGCGCTACTGGGATTATTTATTCCCACCTTCTTTTTTGTTTCGATTACGCCAGGCATGAATATGACGCTAGCTCTCACCCTTGGGATGAGTGTTGGCTATAGAAGAACCTTATGGATGATGGTTGGTGAATTATTAGGTGTTGCTTTGGTTGCAATCTCGGCTGTAGTAGGCATTGCAGCCGTTATGCTGCGCTATCCTAATATCTTTACTTTTTTTAAAATCGCAGGGGCTAGTTATCTGATCTATCTCGGCTTTCAGATGTGGCGATCACGCGGCAAGCTAGCGATTAATCTTGAACAGGAAACCACTTATCAAGGCAGTGATTGGGGTCTATTAGTACAAGGCTTTGTCACTGCGATTGCCAACCCAAAAGGTTGGGCTTTTATGATTTCACTCCTTCCGCCTTTTATCGATCAATCTTTAAGCCTAGCACCACAACTAACCTTATTGGTCGCCATCATTTTACTTTCAGAATTTATCAGCATGAGCTTGTACGCAACAGGTGGTAAAGGATTAAAACGCTTATTAGGTCACGCACATCATGTTCGATTACTGAATCGGATTGCAGGAACTCTGATGGCTGGAGTGGGGATTTGGCTCTATTTTAGTTAAACGATACCAAGCCAATCAGCCTGTATAAGGCTGGCTGATTGACTCTGAATTCGCTATTTCTTTTTGGTTAATGCCCACAAACAGCAGCAAGCAACACTCGTGAGACTTAAACTAGTTCACTGGATTCTCTTCACTACTGTTTGGCTCGACTATCAGTTCATCATTAGGAATATCACTGTTAGATAGCGGATCGGCGATGGCTTCATCACTAATCGCTATCACATCACTTTTCGGAGGTTGAGGGATAGAAGCAAAGCTCGTGGTCGCCACCAACAGTAGTGACAAACCAGCGACAACAGCAGATGAAAGATTGATTGCCTTATCTTTGCGCCATTCCTGCAACCAAGCGGCAATCCACAATGTGGTACACAAAAGCACAATGATCAACGTATGCCAAACAGAATCGCGCGTGGTCATAAGCCAAGGTGCAGTAATAAAAATCAGCACCGTTTGCCAAGTAAAGACTTGTAATGAATGACGGCCAAGATAGCTCAGAGGCTCAAAAACTAATGCGGTCGGGAAAAAACGAATCACTACCGAAATCAAGTAGATCCACACACTCAGACTGAGCACACGCAACCATCCAAGCTCTGGCTTACTGGACGCTGCATACACCATTTTTTGGGTTATCCCTAATGGTGCTAAAAGATCACGGTAGGCCATAAAGATAAGCAAAGCGATACCAGCACAAAGCCACGTCAGTTTAGAGTTAAACCACGCCAAATCACCTTGACGCTTGCAATAACCTAAAGCACCACCAAAGAAAAACAGCACTTGCCAAGCAAACGGATCGAAGTAACCCAATTCAGGAATGTATTCTGCTGAAAGCAACTTAAAAAATGGAACAAGCATAGATGCCTGAATCCAATCACTCCCCGCCCATACCACCACACTCAGCGTGAGTATCCACTTCATATACCCGCGACGGAACGCCGAAAGAGCCAACGGAAATAGCAGCATGTACATGATGTAGAGGGGTAAAATTTCGAGATATGCAGGTTTATTGAGCAGTAAGAAGCTCATCAGCATGGTCATCAACGGCATCGCTGGTAAATTACTAAAGCTGCCACCAAATACGGTCACTTGTTCAGCAAAATAGTGGCTACCGAATAAAAACCACAACATGGCGATAAATAGCCCTGCAATATGGTATTTATAAATCGTTAAAGCGCGATGCCACACTTTTCCAGCCGCTTGGCGATCCGAGTACTCACGACGGCTATAGACCATGCCAGCCAAAAGCCCAGACATGAAAATGAAACCTTCAGCAGCACCAAACACGCCTACAGGTTCATGGGTAATCATTTGCAATATGGTAGTACCGCCGCTGTACCAGATAAGATGGTTGAAGGTGATCAACACCAACAATAATCCTCGGATACTGTCCAATGCGGGGATGCGTTTCATGGATTATCTCCCTGCTTTTTCAGTAAATCATGTTGACGATACAAAACAACATGAATGACTAAAAATGCGGATAAACGGTTGAATAGATAAGGTAATACGGAAGGATGGTGATATCTATTTTGGACTTCCCTCTCCCCGAGCACGCGGATCCTTGCACCACCTGTTGACTTTGTAAATAGGGGGCAGAGAAAAAACCGAGAAGTCGCACAGCATGTGTTTATTTGCTTGCAAAAATTGCGCACAAAGAAACAAGCAAATGAGAATTAATTGCAACAAAACTCATCTTTCTTTAAGCTGTCGCCATTATCATTACCTCCGACTCCAGAACCATGAACGAGCTCATTTTCTTTGAAGAACTCTTTGAAAAATCACGTAAAGTGACACCTTATCTCAACGGTCAACTTTCATCGAATTCGGTTCAACAAGAGCCGATTATTCAATGGGATCATTTCTGCTCGGAGCACATCCAAACCCTCTATCGAAATCTACAAGATGCTCACCCAGAAGCGGGACCCGCTTACTGGTTAACGCGTACTTGGACACTGCTATGTTGGCAGCCCATCTATTTGGCTTTTGTAGCAATCTATGCTTGCCATGGTTTACCGCAGTTATCTTCTATCGCACAGTACGTTCAAACCCATTTTATCAGTGG
>JBOFIW010000098.1:0-2666 GCA_051650365.1 Vibrio sp.
ACCTTTTTCTTCCTGATTTCAGGAGCTCTAGTCATGTGGATGGCAGCAGGGTTTGCCATGCTGGAAGCGGGGTTGGTTCGCTCAAAGAACACCACAGAAATTTTGACGAAAAACTTTGTTCTGTACGCGATTGCTTGTACCACTTATTTAATCGTTGGCTACAACATCATGTATGTCGATAACACGGAAGGTGGCTGGTTGCCTTCACTTGGTGCGTTGATTGGCTCACAAGCCGATGGTGCTGACCACTCTTTGGAATCAGATTTTTTCTTCCAAGTCGTGTTTGTGGCAACAGCGATGTCAGTGGTTTCTGGTGCAGTAGCTGAGCGCATGAAACTCTGGGCCTTCTTGATTTTCTCTGCCATCTTGACTGCTTTCATCTACCCAATGGAAGGCTACTGGACTTGGGGTGGTGGTTTCCTTTCTGCGGCAGGCTTTAGCGATTTTGCTGGCTCAGGTATCGTACATTTAGCAGGAGCTTCTGCTGCGTTAGCGGGCGTACTGCTGCTGGGGGCTCGCAAAGGTAAATACGGCAAAAATGGCGAAATTTACCCAATCCCAGGTTCAAACATGCCACTGGCAACTTTAGGTACTTTTATCTTGTGGTTCGGCTGGTTTGGCTTTAACGGCGGCTCACAACTGATGGTATCGGATTTTGAAAATGCCACTTCAGTGGGCAAGATTTTCCTCAATACCAACGCCGCTGCGGCTGCGGGGGCTATTGCTGCGCTACTCGTGTGTAAAACCACTTGGGGTAAAGCGGATCTCACCATGGTACTCAATGGTGCATTAGCGGGGTTGGTGGCAATTACCGCGGATCCTCTATCGCCTTCACCACTGTACGCGGTGGCGATTGGAGTAGTTGCAGGAGCACTGGTAGTGTTTAGCATCATCGCGCTCGATAAACTGAGAATTGATGATCCTGTAGGGGCAATTTCAGTGCATGGTGTGTGTGGTTTCTTCGGTCTGATGGTGGTGCCACTCAGCAATGCAGATGCAACCTTTGGGGCGCAATTGCTGGGAGCTGCGGTGATCTTTGCATGGGTGTTTGGCGCAAGCTTGCTGGTTTGGGGCATACTCAAAGCAACCATGGGGATCCGAGTCTCTGAAGAAGAAGAGATGGAAGGGATGGACATGCATGATTGTGGTGTCGGTGCTTACCCTGAATTTGTGACTGTGAAGTAACATTTAGTTACCAAGTTCATTTTAGATAACCTGCCCTCTGGGCAGGTTTTTTTATCTCTTCTGATTGTTTTCTTAATAATCATTCTTATAATGTAGTGAAACTGATAAACGTTATCATTAGTAATTATAAAGGATTTTAGAATGAAAAAGCTGCTCACGTTGTCTGCGATTGCTTGTGGTGTTCTCGCTCCTTCTGCAATGGCCGCTGAAGAAGTGAATGTCTACTCTTACCGCCAACCATTTTTGATTGAACCTATGTTCCAAGAGTTCACCAAAGAAACTGGCATCAAGGTTAACGTGAAATTTGCTAAAGAAGGGATTGCAGAGAAACTCGCGCAAGAGGGTGAATACAGCCCTGCCGATGTGATCTTAACGGCTGAATTCAGCCGTCTGTTTGAACTGACCGAGAAAGGTCTGACTCAGCCACTGGATAGTAAAGTGATTGAAGAGAACATTCCTGCTCAATACCGTGACAGTGGTGATGAGTGGTTTGCACTGACGCAGCGTACTCGTAGCGTGTATTCTTCGCGCGACCGCGTAGGCAAGCTGGGTGATGATTTCGATTATATGGATCTCGCTAAGCCAGAGTTCAAAGGCAAAATTTGTACTCGTAGCGGTAAGCACCCTTACAACATCGCGCTTGTAGCTTCTATCATCGCTAACCATGGTGAAGCCGAAGCAAAAACTTGGCTGGAAGGCGTAAAGGCGAATCTGGCTCGTAAACCACAAGGCAATGACCGTGACCAAGTTCGTGCGATCAAAGAAGGCCTGTGTGATGTGTCGCTAGGTAACAGCTACTACCTAGGTGCAATGGTGAATGACGAGAAACAAAAATCTTGGGCTGAAGCTGTATACATCAACTTCCCAGGTCAAAATGCGCAAGGCACTCATGTGAACGTGAGTGGTATGGCAATGGCGAAATACGCACCAAACCGTGACAACGCGGTTAAGCTGATGGAGTTCTTGACTGGTGCAACCGCACAACAAATGTATGCAGAAGTGAACTACGAATACCCAGTTAAAGAGGGTGTGAAACGTTCAGCTCTCGTGGAGTCTTGGGGCGTATTTAAAGCCGATAGTCTGCCACTAGAAAAAATTGCAGATAATAATGCCGCAGCGATCAAGTTGATCGATGAAGTCAAATTTGACCTGTAAGTAAAATCAGGGGTATAACGTACCCCTATTTTATTTGAGGGATGCAGCGCTTTGAGCGTTGTTCAAGCCTTGTACTGTTAGGCGATGAAAGAAAAATATTTTGCATGGAAAACCAGCAGCCTTGTGTTAACCACTCTGCTGGTTTTACCGATCTTAGCGATCTTCTACACCGCATTCGGCAACAGTGATGAGGTTTTTGCTCATCTACTGGCGACTGTGATGCCCACCTATATTTTCAATACCTTAGTGTTGACGGTTTCCGTATTACTATTGGCTTTGTTGTTTGGGGTGCCTTCTGCTTGGTTGATTGCGATGTGCAAATTGCC
>JBOFIW010000099.1:0-13964 GCA_051650365.1 Vibrio sp.
GAAAATTGGATTTTGCCATACGGTAGCAACTGTTGTGGTGACTCCCAAACCGGTTGCTTGATCTGTAAGCTCACGCCACGAGCGATAATGCCCTGAGCCGCCCAGTCAATATTGTGCAAAGCCAATTGATTGAGATGTACTGAATCCGGCAAGGTAAATTGAGGTAAATCGTGGGTGAGATTGGCTCCCTCAATTAACACGCTGTCTATCTCTAGTTTTTGTTCTAGCAGGCCATAGGGATTAAGCCAGAGGTCCATTTGTTGTAATTCGATGGTTGGCTTGGTGGCAATTTGCACACCACTTAAACGCAATTTGAATGGATAGAGATACTCGATTTTTGCAAAGCGCAGGGTTTCAGGCCACAACTGCTGGACAATCCATTGTGCAGAGGGCGTGAAGTAGCGAGTGTGCATAATGCCAAACCCCGCTAATACCAAAATCAGTAGTAGTGCAATACCTGCTACACCCATGGCCAGTAGTTTTCTCATAATCCCTGCGTTGCTATCATCAAAATTTGTTTGCGCTGTGCTGAATGCATGACATTGCTGGCGACTCGCGTTGAGTGCCCTAGATTGTACTGCATTCCACTCCCAAGCTTGGAGCAAAGCATGGTAGACAGCAACAAAAAAAGCCCCTCAAAAAAGGGGCTTGCTACTCAGTTATCACTTTTACGCCAATTCGACATTAGTCGAGCTTTGGACCTGCTGCCACCAAAGCTTTACCTTCGGCATTATCGGTGTATTTGTCGAAGTTATTGATAAAGCGCGTTGCCAAATCTTTGGCTTTGCTTTCCCACTGAAGTGGATCGACATAAGTATCACGTGGGTCGAGGATCATAGGATCAACGCCAGGCAGTGAGGTTGGTACTTGTAGGTTGAAGATTGGAATGTGCTTGGTTTCTGCTTTCTCGATGGAGCCATCCAAAATCGCATCAATGATGCCGCGAGTATCTTTAATCGAGATACGTTTACCGCTGCCATTCCAACCTGTGTTAACCAGATAGGCTTCTGCACCAGCGGCTTCCATGCGTTTTACCAACACTTCCGCATACTTGGTTGGATGCAGAGTGAGGAACGCGGCACCGAAACACGCAGAGAAAGTCGGCGTTGGTTCAGTGATACCACGTTCAGTACCTGCGAGTTTGGCGGTAAAGCCAGACAAGAAGTGGTACTTAGTTTGTTCTGGAGTCAGTTTAGACACTGGAGGTAGCACACCAAATGCATCTGCCGACAAGAAAATAACTTTATTGGCATGACCACCTTTAGAAACCGGTTTTACGATATTGTCGATGTGATAGATAGGATAAGAAACTCGGGTGTTCTCCGTTTTTGAACCATCATCAAAATCGATCGAGCCATCATTGCGTACGGTAACGTTTTCTAGTAAAGCATCGCGGCGAATTGCGTTATAGATATCCGGCTCAGCTTCTTTAGACAACTTAATGGTTTTGGCGTAGCAGCCGCCTTCAAAGTTGAATACGCCGTCATCATCCCAACCATGCTCATCATCGCCGATCAAAGCACGCTTTGGATCGGTAGAGAGTGTGGTTTTTCCAGTACCAGAAAGGCCGAAGAAGATTGCCACATCACCTGCTTTACCCATATTGGCCGAACAGTGCATAGATGCAATCCCTTGCAGTGGTAAGAAGAAGTTCATCATGGCGAACATGCCTTTTTTCATCTCACCACCGTACCAAGTGCCGCCGATGAGCTGCATGCGTTCGGTTAGGTTGAACACAGTAAAGTTTTCCGAGTTCAAACCGTGTTCTTTCCACTTCGCATTAGTGCATTTCGCACCGTTCATGACCACGAAATCTGGTTTAAAGTGCGCGAGTTCCTCTTCGCTTGGACGGATGAACATATTTTTAACAAAGTGTGCTTGCCATGCTACTTCCGTGATGAAGCGAACACTCAAGCGAGTATCGGCATTGGCGCCACAGTAACCATCCAATACAAACACACGCTTACCGGAAAGCTGCTTGGTTACCAAGGCTTTCAGGTCATTCCAGACCTTTTGATTAATGGGTTTGTTATCGTTTTTTGCTTTGTCTGAAGTCCACCATAGTTTGTCACGGGTGGTATTATCTTTAACGATAAACTTATCTTTTGGTGAGCGGCCAGTGAAGATGCCAGTATCAACCGCAACTGCGCCTAATTCTGTCACTACCCCGCGCTCATAACCTTCTAAGTCTGAGCGGGTTTCTTCTGCAAATAACAGTTCATAGCTCGGGTTACGAACTATTTCCGTTACGCCGGTGATCCCATATTGGGCTAGATCGAGTTGTGCAGCCTTAGTATGTTCCATAACGGTCATAGGTGCTCCTTGTAGGATTTTGTAGGGATTTTGTAAGAATTTATGTAATTGTTATCTGCTCACCATGCTAGCAACGGACCCAAGATAAAACAGGGAGGCAGTTCAAATATTACCCACCAAGTTTCTGTGGTTTTAGGTAACTCGTCACATATATTGGTATTGTTATTTTATCTTGCACGCAAACCTTTGCGCCAGTAGCACAGAATTAATACTTTGTAGAAATTAAGTACGACATACGGTGGTGGTTTTCTTTGATTTTATTGGTTTTTTTAAAAGGAAAAGCCAGCTAATCGCTGGCTTTTTGGAGGTTTTTACGTGCTTGTTAAACGCGGCGAATTAATGCAATGTTGAACCATTTGATGATTGTGAAGCATACAATTCAGCCACTTGCGCAGCATCAAATGAGTAGGTTGTACCGCAATAATCACAATGCAAAGCTACAGTGCCATCTTGGGCGAGAATGTCAGTAATTTCTTCACGCGCGACTGTGATAATCGCTGCGGCACTGCGCTCACGTGAGCAACCACAGCGGAATCGGACTGGTTGTGGTACGAACAGTTGAACTTTGTCTTGGTTGTAAAGACGATACAGCAGTTCTTCTGCTGGTAGAGCAAATAACTCTTCGTCCTGGATGGTGTCAGTCAATTGTTCTAAGTGCTCAAAATCTTCTGCTGAGCCTTTGCCATCGGGTACGATTTGCAGCAGCATGCCAGCAGCACAGGCTTTGCCTTCATGCTCACCAACACGGAGCCACAAACGTGTTTTTAGCTGCTCAGAACGTAGGAAATAGCCTTCGAGCACTTCGGCTAACGTATCTCCTTCCAAACCTACTACACCTTGATAACGCTCACCTTGTTTAGGTTCAATCGTGATCACGAGATGGCCTTTGCCTAACATGTCATGCAGACTTGCATTGTTGACAATATCGCCTTGCCAACGAGCTACACCACGTACTTGTTGGTTGTTATCACCGTTAATGACAACCAAAGACACTGGGCCATTGCCTTGTAGTTGTAGAGTGATGGAGCCTTCAAACTTCAGGGTGGCTGTCAGTAGTGAGGTTGCAACTAATAGTTCACCAATTAAGTGTTGGACGGCAGCAGGATATTCCTGACTGGAAAGCATGTGTTGATAAGTTTCATCCAGTTGAACTAACTCACCACGCACAGAGAGGTCTTCAAATAGATAGCGATGTAGCATGTTGTTCGCCATTGAGTGTGTCGTCATAAGGAATTGTCCGGCTATTTACTGATGGATAAATTTGAGTAGATCTCGGCGCTGCTTCTTGTCAGGACGTCGATCCGGACTCGGGTTGAGTTGGCGCAGCATGGCGTTACGTTCGCGCTTGGCAATGCTTTCATCCGTCTCTCGGTAGAGCTGTTGTGCTTCAGGTGCGCCACGTCGTTGGTCGGAGATCTTTTCGATAATGACAGTTTTCTCTTCATGCCCCTGGCGTAGCGTGATTTGCGCTCCAAGTTCAACCGATTTACTGGGTTTAGTACGCTGGCCATTATAGTGGACTTTGCCCCCTTCGACCATATTTCGTGCGAGTGAGCGAGTTTTGTAAAATCTGGCTGCCCATAGCCATTTATCCAGCCTAACGTCATCTGCACTGGAACTCATTGCCACTTTTCCTCTCTAAGCTAGTTGCGAACAGGGTCGTTATGATTTAGCCAATCTTTTGATAACAATGGTGATGAGTGGGCAGTTTTTCAAGCAAGTCGACAATTTAACGTTTGAGACAGTCAGCTCATCTATGCTTGTGATATATTGCGATGCCTACATAAAGTATTGAAAAACATCTGTACAGGTAAGTTTGCGCAAAAAGATGTGTAAAAGTACAGAAAGGAATAACGTGGAAATTTATGGAAATTAAACAACTTCCTCCGCTTGTAACGTGGCCGCGTTTGATTAGCCAAAACGCCGCACGATGGCAAAAACCCATCAGTGAAGGATTAACCTTGCTGTTGTTGGTGGCTTCTGCTTGGATACTCGGTAAAATGGTCTGGCTGATCCAAGGGGAGCAAACACAAGTCCCAAGCTGGAGTCCTACGCTCTCTGGCCTAAAATCAGATCGTCAGCCACTCGATATCAGCGTACTACAAAAAGGCGAACTGTTTGGTGTGTTTACTGAGCCAAAAGAAGCTCCTGTAGTAGAGCAACCTGTGGTGGTCGATGCACCAAAAACTCGTTTAAATTTGGTGCTCTCTGGGGTGGTTGCCAGTAATGAAGCGCAAAAAAGTTTGGCGGTGATCGCTAACCGTGGCGTACAGGCGACTTATGGACTCAATGAAGTGATTGAAGGGACACAAGCAAAACTGAAGGCGGTGATGCCTGATCGCGTCATTATCAGTAATGCGGGACGAGATGAAACCTTAATGTTAGATGGGGTAGATTACTCCAGCCCAACACCAACAGCGCCTTCTGCGTCAAACACACAAAAATCTCGCCCCAATCAAACCATCCCTGCTCCGCAATTTGAGGAGAAGCTAGATGCAATTCGTGAAGCGATCGCACGAAATCCGCAGGAAATTTTTCAATATGTTCGTCTGTCTCAGGTAAAACGGGATGATAAAGTGCTCGGTTATCGAGTTAGCCCGGGAAAAGATCCTGCGTTGTTTGAATCTATCGGTCTGCAAGATGGTGATCTCGCAGTCGGACTCAATGGTATGGATCTGACCGATCCGAATGTAATGAACACGATATTTCAGTCAATGAATGAGATGACTGAAATTAATCTAACGGTTGAACGTGATGGTCAACAACACGATGTTTATATTCAATTTTAATGCTGAGGCGGGTGATAACGCGTTAGTGAGGCAAGGGAGTTCCCAGTGAAATTTTGGCTGAAAAAGAGTTCATGGTTATTGGCGAGCAGTTTGCTGTCTGCCCCACTAGCGATGGCAAACGAGTTTAGTGCCAGCTTTAAAGGCACCGACATTCAAGAGTTTATCAATATTGTTGGGCGCAACCTTGAGAAGACCATCATTGTCGATCCTTCGGTGCGTGGCAAAGTGGATGTGCGCAGTTTTGATACCTTGAACGAAGAGCAATATTACAGTTTTTTCCTCAGTGTGCTCGAAGTGTATGGTTTCGCTGTCGTTGAAATGGATAACGGCGTGCTGAAAGTGATCAAATCTAAGGACGCGAAAACCTCGGCAATTCCGGTGTTAAGTGGCGAAGAGCGCGCCAACGGTGACTCGGTGATCACTCAAGTGGTCGCGGTGAAAAATGTGTCGGTACGTGAACTCTCCCCACTATTACGCCAACTGATTGATAACGCTGGAGCGGGCAACGTGGTGCATTATGATCCGGCGAATATCATTTTGATCACGGGTCGTGCTGCCGTTGTGAACCGCTTGGCGGAAATTATCCGCCGCGTAGACCAAGCCGGAGATAAAGAGATTGAAGTGGTTGAGCTAAATAACGCATCAGCCGCTGAAATGGTGCGTATTGTCGAAGCGCTCAACAAAACCGCGGATGCGCAAAATACCCCAGAATTTTTGAAACCCAAGTTTGTTGCTGATGAGCGGACTAATTCGATTTTGATTTCTGGTGATCCGAAAGTGCGTGAACGCCTCAAGCGCCTAATTAAACAACTTGATGTGGAAATGGCCGCCAAAGGCAATAATCGCGTGGTGTATTTGAAATACGCGAAAGCCGAAGATCTGGTCGAGGTGCTAAAAGGCGTATCGGATAATCTGCAAGCGGAAAAAGGCACTGGACAGCAAAGTAGTTCAAAACGCAACGAAGTAATGATTGCAGCGCACGCTGACACCAACTCGTTAGTGATCACTGCGCCTCAAGATATTATGAATGCAATGCTTGAGGTGATCGGTCAGTTGGATATTCGCCGTGCGCAAGTCTTGATTGAAGCCCTGATTGTCGAGATGTCCGAAGGGGATGGTATCAACTTGGGTGTGCAGTGGGGGTCTTTGGAAAGTGGTTCGGTGATCCAATACGGCAATACCGGCGCTTCGATTGGTAATGTGTTAATTGGTCTTGAAGAAGCCAAAGACACCACGGAGAAAAAACCAATCCGCAACAGTGATACGGGCGAAATTAAATATTACGAAGAAACCACCACCAAAGGGGATTACTCAACTTTGGCTTCTGCGCTTTCGGGCATTCAAGGGGCAGCGGTCAGCATTGCTCTGGGGGATTGGACGGCGTTAATCAACGCTGTGTCGAACGATTCCAAATCCAACATCCTATCATCACCGAGTATTACTGTGATGGATAACGGCGAGGCCTCCTTTATTGTGGGTGAAGAAGTGCCCGTTATCACCGGCTCTACCGCTGGTTCCAATAATGACAACCCATTCCAAACCGTGGATCGTAAAGAGGTTGGTATCAAGCTCAAAGTGGTACCGCAGATCAACGAAGGTAACTCAGTGCAGCTCAATATTGAGCAGGAAGTCTCTAACGTACTTGGAGCGAATGGTGCGGTGGATGTTCGTTTTGCCAAACGTCAGCTCAACACATCGGTGATGATTCAAGATGGCCAAATGCTGGTGCTGGGTGGCTTAATTGATGAACGAGCAGTGGAGAGTGAATCTAAAGTGCCACTGTTAGGGGATATTCCGGTACTGGGGCAGTTGTTCCGTTCCACCAGCTCACAAGTGGAAAAGAAAAACCTGATGGTGTTTATCAAGCCCACTATTATTCGTGATGGTGTGACGGCCGATGGTATCACCCAGCGTAAATACAACTACATCCGCGCTGAGCAGTTGTTCCGTGCTGAAAAAGGTTTGCGTTTGCTGGATGATGCTAGCATGCCAGTCTTGCCAAAGTTTGGCGATGACCGCCGTCATCCACCGGAAATCCAAGCCTTTATTGATCAGATGGAAGTCAAGCAATGACCGAACTGGTGATCTCCCCCGCTGAGCGGCAGTCGATACGTCGTCTGCCATTTAGCTTTGCCAATCGCTTCAAGTTGGTACTGGATTGGAATGAGGATTTCTCACAAGCCAGTATTTTCTACTTGCCGCCACTTTCAATGGAAGCATTGGTTGAAACCAAACGGGTGGTTAAAGATACTTTCCAGCTGATCGCTCTGTCGCAAGCGGAATTTGAAAGCAAGCTAACTCAAGTCTATCAGCGTGACTCTTCAGAAGCGCGCCAACTGATGGAAGACATCGGCGCCGACAGTGATGATTTCTTCTCGCTGGCGGAAGAGCTGCCACAAAACGAAGATTTGCTAGAAAGTGAAGACGACGCGCCGATCATCAAGCTGATCAACGCCATGTTGGGCGAAGCGATCAAAGAAGGTGCATCGGATATCCATATCGAAACGTTTGAAAAGACACTGTCCATCCGTTTTCGGGTTGATGGTGTACTGCGTGAAGTGCTAGCGCCTAGCCGTAAGCTCTCATCATTGTTGGTATCACGGGTCAAGGTAATGGCGAAACTCGACATTGCTGAAAAACGTGTGCCGCAAGATGGACGAATTTCGCTGCGTATCGGTGGCCGTGCGGTGGATGTGCGGGTTTCGACCATGCCTTCATCACATGGCGAGCGAGTGGTTATGCGTTTGCTGGATAAAAATGCGACCCGACTGGATCTGCATAGTTTAGGTATGACCCCAAGAAACCATGACAATTTCCGCCGTCTGATCAAACGACCGCACGGGATTATCTTGGTGACCGGCCCAACTGGTTCGGGTAAATCAACCACCTTGTACGCAGGTTTACAGGAGCTTAACAGCAGCGAGCGTAATATTTTAACGGTCGAAGACCCGATCGAATTTGATATTGACGGTATCGGCCAGACTCAAGTCAACCCAAGGGTAGACATGACTTTTGCACGTGGTCTACGCGCCATTTTGCGTCAAGACCCCGATGTGGTGATGGTGGGGGAAATTCGTGACTTGGAAACGGCGCAAATTGCGGTGCAAGCTTCGTTGACGGGTCACTTAGTGATGTCGACCCTGCACACCAATACCGCAGTGGGTGCGGTGACGCGACTGCGTGATATGGGTATCGAACCCTTTTTGATCTCCTCTTCACTGCTCGGTGTGTTGGCACAGCGCTTGGTGCGCACCTTGTGCTCCGATTGCAAAGAGCCTTACGAAGCGGATAAAGAGCAGCGCAAGCT
Source organism: Vibrio sp. (assembly GCA_051650365.1). Taxonomy (GTDB): domain Bacteria; phylum Pseudomonadota; class Gammaproteobacteria; order Enterobacterales; family Vibrionaceae; genus Vibrio. The sequence continues at coordinate 8,410 of JBOFIW010000099.1, forward strand.
GTTCGATAGCAAGAAGAAAGAGCCACTAATTCTTTATCGCGCCACCGGTTGCCCTAAGTGTAACCACAAAGGCTACCGTGGCCGAACCGGTATTCATGAACTGTTGCTGGTTGACGAAGCGCTGCAAGAGTTGATTCATAGTGAAGCGGGTGAGCAGGCGATGGATAAACACATTCGCGCTACCACGCCGAGCATTCGTGATGACGGTTTGGATAAAGTTCGCCAAGGCATTACTTCGCTAGAAGAAGTGATGCGGGTAACTAAGGAGTCCTAATGGCCGCGTTTGAATACAAAGCGCTGGATGCCAAAGGGCGCCATAAAAAAGGCGTGATTGAAGGCGATAATGCGCGCCAAGTGCGCCAGCGCCTGAAAGAACAAGGCTTAGTGCCCATCGAAGTAATAGAAACCCAAACCAAAGCCGCACGTAGTCGCAGCCAAGGTTTTGCGTTCAAGCGTGGGATCAGTACGCCGGATCTGGCGTTGATCACTCGTCAATTGGCGACCTTAGTGCAATCTGGCATGCCATTGGAAGAGTGTTTACGTGCGGTTGCCGAACAGTCGGAAAAACCGCGTATTCGCTCCATGTTAGTGGCCGTTCGCGCTAAGGTAACCGAAGGTTACACCCTCTCTGATAGTTTGGGGGATTACCCGCACGTGTTCGATGAGCTGTTTCGCTCTATGGTTGCGGCGGGCGAAAAATCTGGCCACCTCGATTCCGTTCTTGAACGTTTAGCGGATTACGCCGAAAACCGTCAGAAGATGCGATCTAAACTGCAACAAGCCATGATTTATCCTGTGGTGTTGGTGGTGTTTGCGGTCGGGATCGTTGCGTTTTTGTTGGCTGCGGTAGTGCCAAAAATCGTGGGGCAGTTTGTGCAAATGGGACAAGCCTTGCCAGCGTCAACTCAGTTTTTACTCGATGCCAGTGATTTTCTGCAACATTGGGGAATTTGGCTACTCATCAGCTTAATGCTGTTGATTTATCTGGTGCGTTGGTTGTTAACCAAGCCGGATATTCGCTTGCGTTGGGATCGCCGAGTGATTTCGCTGCCGGTGATTGGCAAAATTGCCCGTGGTTTGAACACCGCTCGTTTTGCGCGCACGTTGTCAATTTGTACTTCGAGTGCCATCCCTATTTTGGACGGCATGCGTGTCGCCGTGGATGTGATGACCAACCAGTTTGTGAAACAGCAAGTATTGGCGGCGGCAGAAAACGTGCGTGAGGGTTCAAGCCTTCGTAAAGCGCTGGAACAAACCAAACTCTTCCCACCAATGATGCTGCACATGATTGCCAGTGGTGAACAGAGTGGTGAGTTGGAAGGCATGCTGACACGTGCTGCGGATAACCAAGACAACAGTTTTGAGTCAACGGTCAATATTGCGCTCGGTATCTTTACCCCAGCCTTGATAGCACTGATGGCGGGTATGGTGCTGTTTATTGTGATGGCGACCCTGATGCCGATTTTGGAAATGAATAACTTAATGAGCCGTTAAGTCGTCACGCGCGGCGAAAACGATATAGTGTGGAGTAACTATGAAAAAAATGCGTAAACAAACGGGTTTTACCCTTCTCGAAGTGATGGTCGTGGTCGTTATTCTGGGTATTTTGGCCAGCTTTGTGGTACCTAACCTACTGGGTAACAAAGAAAAGGCTGACCAGCAGAAAGCGGTTACGGATATCGTGGCATTAGAAAATGCATTGGATATGTACAAGCTCGATAACAGCGTTTATCCAACGACCGATCAAGGGCTAGAGGCATTAGTGACTAAGCCAACCAATCCCGAACCACGCAACTACCGTGACGGTGGTTACATCAAACGTCTGCCAAAAGATCCTTGGGGCAACGATTATCAATATTTGAGCCCAGGTGATAAAGGCAATATTGATGTGTTCACTTTAGGGGCGGATGGTCAAGAAGGTGGTGAAGGCACCGCAGCTGATATCGGCAACTGGAACATTCAAGATTTCCAATAATCGCAGTGATTCCCATCTGGTCTCTTCAGTTAGATGGGAATAGCGATCAACCAACAGATGCCTGATTGAACTTATGACAGCGACACGCGGTTTTACTTTGCTGGAAATTTTGCTGGTGCTGGTACTGATTTCGGTCAGTGCGGTGGCGGTGATCGCGACCTTTCCGGTCTCCGTGAAAGATGAAGCGAAAATCAGTGCACAGAGCTTCTATCAGCGTCTGTTGCTGCTTAATGAAGAAGCGATTCTGAGTGGGCAGGATTTTGGGGTGCGAGTGGATGCGGATGCGCGAAGTCTGACCTTTTTGCAACTGACCGCCGACAAAGGTTGGCAAAAGTGGCAAAACGACAAGATGACCAACCAGACCACGCTCAAAGAAGGCTTGCAGCTCGATTTTGAACTTGGTGGTGGTGCTTGGCAAAAAGATGATCGCCTGTTTAATCCCGGATCCCTGTTTGATGAAGAGATGTTTGCTGAGCAAAAAGAAGAAAAACAAGAACCGCCGCCACAACTGTTTGTGCTGTCGAGCGGTGAGGTAACCCCATTTGTGCTGCACATTTTCCCCAAAGGCCAGCCGCGTGATGAACAGTGGCGAGTTGAAGCGCAAGAAAATGGCACACTGCGCCTGTTGGCACCGGGAGAGAGTGATGAAGAATAAGCGCGGTTTTACCTTGCTTGAAGTCTTGGTGGCGCTGGCGATTTTTGCAACGGCGGCGATCAGCGTAATCCGCTCAGTCAGCCAGCACATCAATACCGTCAACTATCTGGAAGAGAAAATGTTTGCTTCCATGGTGGCGGATAACCAGATGGCACAAGTGATACTCAGCCCGCAATCTTTAGCGGCGCGTGAGGGCAGTGAGCAGATGGCCGGACGGACTTGGTACTGGAAGCTTAGTCCAGTCAAAACCGCCGACAATCTGCTCAAAGCCTTTGATGTGAGTGTGGCTACAGAAAAAGGCGCGACACCTGTCGTGACGGTGCGTAGCTATGTGGCGAGCTAATCAATCATCCTCTCGCCAAAACATGGCGGGTTTTACTTTGATTGAAGTGTTGGTGGCGATTGCCATTTTTGCCAGTTTGAGTGTTGGCGCGTATCAGGTACTGAATCAAGTCCAACGCAGCAATGAAATTTCCGCCGAGCGCACAGCGCGTTTGGCAGAATTGCAACGTGCCATCGTGATCATGGATGCCGATTTTCGGCAGATGGCACTGCGCCAATTCCGTACCAATGGTGAAGCGCCGAGCGAGCAAATTCTGCAATGGAAAGAGTCACTGCTCGGCTCAGATCAACACGGCTTGCTGTTTGCACGCTTAGGTTGGCATAACCCACAGCAGCAATTTCCGCGTGGTGAAGTGGCGAAAGTGGGCTATCGCATTTACGAACATCGCTTAGAGCGGGTTTGGTGGCGTTATCCCGATACGCCAACGGGGCAGGAAGGGTTGATTTCCCCCTTATTGACTGGGGTGGATGATTGGGAAGTTCAGTTTTATTTGCAAGGTGAGTGGAGCAATGAGTGGGTACCGACCAATGCATTGCCGGAAGCGGTAAAAGTCACCTTAAAACTGCAAGATTATGGTGATATTGAACGGATCTACCTCACCGGAGGGGGTTCACTCAACATGACTCAAGAAGAGAGTGCTGAAAATGGTGGCTAAGCAGCGCGGCGTTGCGCTGATTGTGGTTTTGTTGCTGCTTGCAGTGATGGTTTCTATCGCGGCGACCATGGCTGAGCGCTTATTTAGCCAGTTTCAGCGTGCGACGCATCAGCTCAATTATCAGCAAGCCTACTGGTACAGCCTTGGCGTGGAAGCGTTAGCCAAGAAAGGCATAGAGCAGAGCTATCAAGACAGTGAAACCATCAACCTAAGCCAGCCATGGGCGCTTAAAGAGCAAACCTATCCGCTGGATTATGGACAAGTGCGCGGCAAGATCCGTGATATGCAAGCGTGCTTTAATCTCAATGCGTTAGCTGGCGTCAAGTGGACACCAGATAGCGTGAAGAAGCCGTATTTGCTGACGGTGCTTCAAGCGCTACTTGAAGAGTTAGAGGTGGAGAGTTACCAAGCCGAAACCATTGCTGACTCAACGTTGGAGTTTATTGATCAAGATGATGCGGTACGCACCTCATATGGGGTGGAAGATAGCTACTACGAGTCGATGCAGCCCGCTTATATGACGGCGAATACTTGGTTGGCGGATGCGAGTGAATGGCGCGCGGTACAGCAAATGGGTGGCAAAGCGATGAACGATACTTTGCCCTATGTTTGTGCGTTGCCAACCGATGAATTTCGCTTGAATGTGAATACTTTACCTGCAGAACAAGCGGCATTGTTGGCGGCGATGTTTAGCCCTGCGCTGAGCGAAGAGAGCGCCAAAACCTTGTTGGAAGGGCGACCTTTCGATGGCTGGGCGAGTGTCGATGATTTTCTTACTCAATCAGCACTCACGGGAATTGATAATGCGATTCGTGAGGAAGCAAAAAAATACCTTAGTGTGGATAGCCACTACTTTGAATTAGATGCACAGGTGCTGGTCGATGCCTCTCGAGTGCGGATCCGCAGCCTGTTTTACAGTAACGATAAAAAAACTGCGACGGTAGTACGCCGTCGATTTGGAGGGATCAGTGAGCGAGTTTCTGACCGTTCGGCTGAGTAGTCAAAAAGAGGCCAATATCCCTTGGTTGGTTTGGTCAGCCGAACAGCAAGAAGTGATTGCTAGCGGCGAAGTGGCAGGCTGGGAAGCTTTGTCCGATCTCGCATCTTATGCCGAGCAGCGTAGTGTATTGGTGTTACTTGCGGCGAGTGACCTGATCTTAAACTCAGTGGAGATTCCGCCGGGTGCAACTCGTCAGCTTGAAAGTATGTTGCCCTATTTGTTGGAAGATGAAATCGCGCAAGATGTCGAAGACCTGCATTTTTGTGTACTGAGTAAAGGGCGAGAAACCGCTGATGTGGTTGGCATCGATCGCTTATGGTTACGTGCTTGCTTGGAGCACCTCAAAGCTTGTGGTTTTGAGGTGAAACGCGTATTGCCCGATGTACTCGCCATTCCACGCCCAGAGCAGGGCTTGGCCGCATTGCAGTTGGGTGATGAGTGGTTAGTGCGTAAAAGTACAACTCAAGGCATCGCCATTGACGCACAGTGGTTAGGTTTGCTCGCGGCTTCTGACTGGGTGAAGCACGATGATGAATTTTTGCCTCTGCACGCCTTGACGCCACTGCCAGAATTGGCTTTGGCTGAGCAACAAACTTGGCGCAGTGAACCTAGCGGTTTGGTGATGCAATTGCTCACTCAAGAAGCCTTGAGTGGAAAATTTAACTTACTCACTGGCAGTTTTAAGCCTAAGTCATCATGGCTGCGCCATTGGCACGTTTGGCGTAAAGTGGCTATTGCTGCAGGGTTATTTATCGTAGTATCAATCAGTTACTCGCTGTTTCAAACCCATCAATATGAAGCTCAAGCCAATGCTTATCGTGCGGAAAGTGAGCGCATTTTCCGCAGTATTTTCCCTGATAAACAGAAAATCCCGACTGTTACCTACCTGAAAAGGCAGATGAGTGATGAAATGGCGCGTTTATCGGG
>JBOFIW010000100.1:0-4113 GCA_051650365.1 Vibrio sp.
CGTACTTCATCGTACAGCACATCGGTTTTCAGTTTGAAAGTCGCAAGTACTTCACCAGTCTCGTGGTTACACACTTTGCCTTCAAATGGGTAAACGTCGATCACATCGCCCATATTGAGCTTGGAAACATCCACTTCGATCGGCAGTGCGCCAGCATCTTCCATCGTGTTAAAGAAGATCGGGGCAATTTTACCGCCCAGAACATAACCACCAGTGCGTTTATTTGGCACGTTCGGAATGTCATCCCCCATAAACCACAGCACTGAGTTAGTTGCCGATTTACGTGATGAACCAGTACCCACAACGTCACCCACATAAACCAGTTGGTGGCCTTTGGCTTTGAGTGCTTCGATCTGTTTGATCGGGCCAACTTTGCCCGGGGCATCCGGTTCAATGCCATCTCGAGCGTTTTTGAGCATGGCTAATGCATGCACAGGAATATCAGGGCGTGACCATGCATCAGGAGCAGGAGAAAGATCGTCCGTGTTAGTCTCACCGGTCACTTTAAACACAGTTAAGGTCACTTTCTCAGCCAGTGCTGGCTTAGACAAGAACCATTCTGCATCAGCCCAAGATTGCAGCACTTGCTTGGCTAATGAGTTACCCGCTTTGGCTTTCTCTTCTACATCGTAGAAGTTATCAAACATCAATAGGGTATGAGACAGCGCTGTCGCAGCGATTGGTGCCAACGCGCTATCGTCAAGCAAATCAATCAAAGGTTCGATGTTGTAACCGCCTTGCATTGTTCCCAGCAGCTCAGCTGCTTTCTCACGACTCACCAAAGGAGAAGTCACTTGCCCTTTGGTTACGGCCGTTAAGAAGCCCGCTTTCACATAGGCTGCTTCATCAACGCCTGGAGGAATACGATTTTCAAGTAGGTCAAGAATAAAAGCTTCTTCACCTTGTGGGGGATTTTTCAGAAGTTCGACAAGTCCTGCGACTTGCTCTGCATCTAGGGGTTTAGGTACAACTCCTTCAGCGGCACGCTCTGCGACGTGTTTACGGTAGGCTTCAAGCACGACTTTTTCCTCTCATTGCGGTTCACTCAGTTGATTATAAAAATACGAGCGAACATCCTTGGAAACTTGGCTCTCCCTAGCCCTTGTTTTCACTCAAATTGACTGAGAAACAGCGCCATAGAGGCCAAACTGTGGGCGTCAGAATAGCAAGTTTAACGATAAATTAAAATCTCATCATTTTGACCAACATAGCAACTTGAGACTAAAGTTTTAGCTTTCTCAATGAGTGAAAAGCGTTCAACCTTACTCATATCACAAGTTACCGCTATTTAAAGGTAGTACCGATAATGAAGTAGACTGAATCGTAATTCTGTTCAGTACGCCCGTAGCCAAACATAATTGGCCCAATAGGCGAATTCACCCCAGCAAATACCGACCCAGCCCGATACAGGGGGGCATCTTGCAAACGCAGATCCGGATCAGACCACACACCACCATATTCAATGGATGCTCCCAAATAAACGGGGGAGGTAAACATACCAAAGTCATTATCAAACCAACGGTAACGATAGATGAGATTTCCGTACACCTTATTTTGGCCGATCAAACTATTGCGTGGAATACCAGATAAATTCAGAAACCCTCCGATACTTTTGGGATCTATCGGAGTCGTGGAGTGTTTACTTTTCACCACGCCAACATCCAAATTTGCGACTAAAGTATGGCGTGAAATTGTCTGCGCTGCGATTAACTTACCAGAAAGTTCCGATACGGTATCCGTGCTAGTGGAATCATTTGATACAGGATTGCTACCATCAAAGCTGTCTTTGGAGAGCAGATATTCCAGATCAAAATAAAGCCCCTGTTGCGGCAAACTAAAATCATCCAAGGTGTCATGTCGATAATCCAAAAACACACCACGCCGTTCGAAAGAAAAGTAACCCAAGGCGGGCAATGAGGAAGCTTCACCATTACCGTTACTATAACGTGCACCGAGTTTGACCTCTCGCCACAGCTCGACCTGATAACCTAGTGCCATTTCAGCGATCCATTCTGAATAGGTAACGGGTAAATAATTTTCGGTTGCACTCAAAGAGGTATCGTCAAAGCCCATCAAAGGGGCATTGCGAGTTTCACTACTGTAGAGAGCAGAAGCAGTTGTGAAGGTTTTCTGTCCTGATAAAAATGGAGAATACAGCTCCGCTTCTATCAGTTTATCCGTCCCCATTTCCATATTGATCGCTAACTCAGCACCATGTGAGTTAATGTCCGTAAAGTTGGTTGAGACCCCTAATGCGTATTGACTGTCGGTTGTAAAATCATCCTCTAGAAAGAAGCGAAAATTAACATAGTTGGGGCCCCACGATTTTTCCCGCACATCCACCACTAATTGCTCGGTATTCCCTTGTTGCTCATACTGGTAACGCACCAGTTCAAAGCGATCTAAGGCATACAAATTCTCAATGCTGTCTTCAATCCTCTCGGAACTCAATTTTTGTCCTGCATCGAGATTGAGCTGATTCATTAATAGTCGATCGCTGTAATGGGTATGGTTATGCAGAACAATTTCATCAACACGGACATGATCACCATAGCGTAATGTTTTACGCCGCTTTTGCTTCCCATCAATGTAATTTTGATACTGAGCAGAACTCAATGCGATCTTCTTAAAGAATGCCTGATTTTCCATCGCCACTTGGTAGCCCATAGCAAAAGCATCCGGCATTTTGTCAAACTCAGTGGTTTCCATTTTTCCGACCTGAGGACGCAACAGCAGATCGTGCTCAGTCAGGTTGTCACTCTGCTTTTCGGTGCTACGACGTACTAAATAATTGGACAGTTGATCCGCCACGCTAAACAGGTTAGTGAAATCTTCTTGGGATTTGTAATCAGTACTGATGTCTACCGCGATGATAATATCGGCTCCCATCGCACGAGCGATATCCACTGGCATATTGTTGGTGACACCGCCGTCCACCAACCATAAACCATCAATCTCGTAAGGAGGCAACGCCCCTGGCACTGACATACTGGCCATCATGGCATCAACCAAAAAGCCTTTATCAAGCACCACTTCTTGCAGATGGATGATGTCGGTCGCGATCGCACGATATGGGATCACCAGTTGGTCAAAGGAATCAAAAGCAGGCAAATTCCCCGTGCTTTCGCGCAGCATACGCAGCATGTTTTGTCCCTGAACCACCCCTTTCGGCGCACGTACCTCGCCCCAATGTAGCCCAAGATCGGTGGTGATCTGATAACGATCCTCGTACTCTTTGTCGCGTACTCTACGCTGACTACGATCGACACGATCGCGATAACCGCGATTCCAATCCACACTGTAAATCAGCGACTCGATTTCCTCAGCACTCATCCCTGTGGCATACAAGCCGCCAACATAGGCGCCCATGCTGGTACCAGTAATGATATCAACGGGAACATGCAGCTCCTCTAGCGCTCTCAGCACGCCCATATGTGCCGCACCTTTCGCACCACCACCCGCGAGCACTAACGCAATTTTAGGTCGCTTAACGGCCTGAGCATTAGCTTCTTGTGCCAAAGCCCATGGGGAGAGCAATACCCCTATGATGACGCTAAATGATACCGCCCATTTCATCACGTTAGTTACCTTCAAATCCTTAAGAATCAAACTACTATAAACGCCTATATCTACCCAAACAACTTGAAGTTTTCACTTGCTCATCAGCCATTGGTAAATTGGTTGGAAATTTCTTTCCTTACCTTTTAGAAGACTGGCTTACCATGTAAAAAGCTTTTTGAGCCATTCGGTTGGGCGATTTTCACATTGCTGTTTTAACTGCTGCTGATTATCCCAGATTGGCAGTTTAAAAGCGTTATCACAGTCGAGCGTTAATCCACCTTGAGCTTGTTTCGCAAATCCGAAAGTGGTGATCCCCTCCGGCCACGGCAACTGTAATCGCTCAGGAATTCGGTATTTCAAATACTTCGCATAAACGCGCAGCGCACCGCTTGCTCCTGTGAGTTTGGTCGGTTGGTTATCATCACGACCTAACCAAATGGTGGTCACTTCTCGGCCATCCACCCCGACAAACCAGCTATCTCGGTTATCGTTGGTCGTGCCGGTTTTGCCCGCAAGTGCTGCGCTACTAAACTGCGCATTCAAGTAACGCCC
>JBOFIW010000101.1:0-3975 GCA_051650365.1 Vibrio sp.
ATAATGTCTTCTACCACCAACTGATTTTCATTGAGGTTCTTGCTATCGCGGGCCAACCAGTTCGCTAATTCCATATCTTGTGCGGCATTCATACCGCGACCAATCGTACCAGCAAGCGCTTCGGTTTCAAGTGATTGGCCGTGACGTAGATAGAGTCGCTCTGGCGTTGACCCCATAAAGCTGTGGCGAGAATCGAGAGCCAATAAAAAATGAAAGCTATGATGGTTTTGCACATGACTGGCTTTAAGCAATTGCGCAGCACTGATTGGCGCATCCAGCGAAAGCTTGGTTTTACGCGCCAACACCACTTTTTTAAACTGCTGTTGAGTGATCCCTGTTAATACTTTTTCAACCAAATCATTCCACAGTGGAAGCGTAGGCGTATGCTCCACAGAGTTTACTTCTGCCGTCATTGAGCGCAAAGCAGGCACTTCAAGCAATAATTTTTGCAGCGCGCTGAGAGTGCGTTGTGGTTCATTGTTTAGGTTGACTGACAATGACCACTGGTTATCAAAACGAGCCAGTTCAATCTGCGGTAAAAAGAAGAAAGAGGACATACAGCGTGGATTTTTCGGTGTATGACCATCAAAAGATCGGCCACCCCAGACACGTTGGTCATCGCCTAATATTGCATAAGCTGGTGCGGGATCCGTAAAGGTGTAGACTTGACCTAGAGCAACGACTTCTTCACGAGTATCACGCGACTGCCAATAAAATTTGGGGAAAATCGGTTGAGCATCAAGCCAGTCAATCAGCGCAAACGGTGGCTTATCGGCCAACGGCTGAGTAAAACGAACATCATGATCCTTCGCGCCACGGATTTGCTCCATCAATTGAGCAACGGCCTGAAAAAAATGCAACAAAGCGACCTCGTACGGGGAGAGATTCGATAAACTGCGGCTACTCTATTGAGAGAGCCTTATGAAATCAAGGTTATGGGGTATCTTTTACTTCGGCAAGTGATCGAGGCAACATGTCTTCTGATTTTAAAATTCGGTTGTCTTAGATTTTTATTCTAAAGAATGGCAAGTTAGTGTAGTTTGAACAAGAAAACAGATTATTTTCAGGAATATTACAATGCAAAATATCGGGATGTCGTCAAAACTCGATAATGTCTGCTATGACATTCGAGGACCAGTGCTTAAACATGCTAAGCGTATGGAAGAAGAAGGGCACAAAATACTGAAGCTTAATATCGGTAACCCCGCCCCATTTGGTTTCGACGCCCCAGACGAGATCCTAGTTGATGTGATCCGTAACCTGCCAACTTCACAAGGTTACTGTGACTCCAAAGGCATCTATTCCGCTCGCAAAGCGGTAGTGCAGTACTACCAGAAAAAAGGTATCCGCAGTCTGGACGTCGAAGATGTGTACATCGGCAACGGTGCCTCAGAACTTATCGTGATGGCGATGCAAGCCCTGCTGAACAACGGTGATGAAATGCTGGTACCAGCCCCAGACTATCCATTGTGGACAGCCGCGGTTGCGCTTTCTGGCGGCAAAGCCGTGCACTACATCTGTGACGAAGAAGCCGATTGGTATCCCGATCTCGACGATATTCGCAGCAAAATCACCCCCAAAACCCGTGGCATTGTGCTGATCAACCCCAATAACCCAACCGGTGCGGTATACAGCCGTGATTTCTTACTGGAAATCGTTGAGATTGCCCGCAAGCATAAGTTGATCATTTTCGCTGATGAGATTTATGACAAAGTACTGTACGACGGCGCTGTGCATACCTCAATCGCTACCTTGACGGATGATGTGTTAGTGGCGACTTTCAATGGTTTGTCAAAAGCGTACCGTGTTTGTGGTTTCCGTGGTGGCTGGATGTTCCTGACTGGCCCAAAACAACAAGCGCAAGGCTACATTGCGGGTCTGGATATGCTTGCCTCAATGCGTTTGTGTGCCAACGTACCCATGCAGCACGCGATTCAAACCGCACTAGGTGGCTATCAAAGTATCAATGAACTGATTTTGCCAGGTGGTCGTTTGCTGGAGCAGCGTGACCGTGCATGGGAGTTGATTAACCAGATCCCGGGTATTTCTTGCGTGAAGCCGAAAGGCGCGATGTACCTGTTCCCGAAAATTGATACCAAGATGTATCCGATCAAAGATGACCAGAAAATGGTGCTCGATTTCTTAGTACAAGAAAAAGTGCTGCTGGTACAAGGCAGTGGTTTTAACTGGCCCAAACCAGACCATTTCCGTATTGTGACTCTGCCACATGTTGAAGATCTGGAAATCGCCATCGGTCGCTTTGAACGCTTTATCACTACTTATAGCCAATAAAACACTGGCAGCAAGTCCCAAAACGACTTGCTGTTATGGGTAGGCGAAACAGGCTCTCTTTCGGTACACTGAAGAGAGCCTTTTGTTTTTTAACCGTCCCTCTTCAATGTATTTTGCACGTTGAAGGGGATCCATCAGCAAGGAAGTGAGAGTGCTATGCAAGAGAGCCATTTTTTCGCCCACCTAGCCCGCATGAAACTGATTCAGCGCTGGCCATTGATGCGTTCCATCTCCAGTGAGAATATTTCTGAACACAGCCTGCAAGTCGCCTTTGTGGCTCACGCACTGGCGGTGATCAAAAACAAAAAATTTGGCGGAACGCTCAACCCTGAGCGCATTGCGCTACTCGCTATGTATCACGATACCAGTGAAGTGCTGACGGGCGATTTGCCAACGCCGATCAAATATTTCAATCCCGAGATCGCCAAGGAATACAAAAAAATCGAAGCTGCAGCAGAACTGCGTTTGTTAGACATGCTCCCTGAAGAATTGCGCGATGATTTTCGTTCGTTTCTGGTTTCTAACGCGGCCGATCCACAAGAAAGTGCCATTGTTAAGCAAGCCGATGCGATTTGCGCATATTTGAAATGTTTGGAAGAGCTCAGCGCAGGTAACCACGAATATGCCCAAGCGAAAAAGCGCCTCGATGTGACTTTGCGTGAACGACATAGCGAAGAGATGGAGTATTTCCTGCAAACCTTTGCTCCGAGTTTTGAACTAACACTGGACGAAATCAGTTAAGCCACAGTAAGTTAAGAGTTCGAGACTTAACGTGTTGTAAGTAAAAGAAAGTTCGTGCAAGGAGTAACGCGATGCAAGTATCCCTAAGCCCTGAGTGGTTAGCCCGCAACAACGATGAGCACAAAATTCGCCGCAATGATCATCGCAGTCCATTTCAGCGCGATCGCGCACGCATTCTGCATTCGGCGGCTTTCCGGCGCTTGCAAGCCAAAACTCAAGTCCACGGAACGAGCTTGAATGACTTTCATCGCACTCGCCTCACCCATTCACTGGAAGCGGCACAAATCGGTACTGGCATCGTTGCACAAATCAAACTCAAACAACCAGAGTTTCGTGAGCTATTACCTTCTGACAGCTTGATTGATTCACTCTGCCTCGCGCACGATATTGGTCACCCTCCTTACGGACATGGCGGTGAAATTGCGCTCAATTATATGATGCGCGATCACGGTGGCTTTGAAGGCAATGCGCAAACTTTTCGTATCGTCACCAGCTTAGAGCCTTACACCGAGCATCACGGCATGAACCTGTCGCGCCGCACGCTACTGGGGCTTTTGAAATACCCCGCGCTACTAAGTTCAACTCGTGCCGCAATACCACCACCTGCGGTCGCCCACCAACGCCAACTGAAAGCCAAAGATTGGTCGCCAGCGAAAGGCATATACGACTGTGATCTCGCCAGCTTGGACTGGGTACTGGAGCCTTTATGTGAAAGTGATCGTGAATTGCTGGGGCAAATGCGCGCAGAACCCAACTCACCCAAAGAGCATCGCAAGACACGCTTTAAATCGATCGATTGCTCGATCATGGAACTGGCGGATGACATCGCTTATGGCGTACATGATCTGGAAGATGCCATTGTGCTGGGTATGGTAACCCGTACGCAATGGCAAGAAGCCGCAGCAGCGCAGCTTGCCGAGTGTGGTGATCCGTGGTTTGAAG
>JBOFIW010000102.1:0-1997 GCA_051650365.1 Vibrio sp.
AGCAAACTGCCTTCTTCAGGCGCGAACAAATGGGTATCCGTGATCTGAATAAGTTTGATGGATGAACCCGCTGATTGAGACGACACTTTCAAAATCGGTAAACCTAACTCTGTTCTCTATTGTGATAATGGGATTGGACTACGGCTAATGCCATGTTTTAAACAAAAGGTCAGCCAATCACCTAAAAAGCGATTCAGTTGCGCTTTTTCATCCGGTTGCACCATGTTTTCATTAGGATAGTCATAACGCGGCTGCACTCGCCCTGATAACTCACTGGCATAAACTTCGGCCACGCGAGCATCGTGGTACAGCCTGACAGACATGGTAGGTAATGGAAATACTGACAAGTCATCACTTTGACAGATCTCCAACAAAGTTGTGTACTTTGTGACCTCTAGCACTTGCAGTTGATAAGTCATTTGAGCAGCTTGATAACAACGCATATCACCGACCTCCGGCTGTGTGGGCAGCAGAGCATTCAGTTTGGCATAGTTGGTTTCATACACGCGCATCAACTCACGAAGATCAACGTGATACGTTTTTTTTACTGTCAATTGACTCATCACTTATGGCTGCCACTGTTGCAGCAGTTGCTGAAAATTTAACTCTAACCATTGCAGTGCAATAATTGATGCGCCATTTTCAATCTGGCCTTGTTTGACCAACTGGTAAGCATCTGCCCGACTCATCACATGCACTTTAATGTCCTCTCCTTCACAGTCTAAACCATGAATGCCACCCGCTTGAGAGCAATCGACTTCACCGATGAAAACATCCAACTTTTCAGAACATCCTCCTGAAGAGGGGTAATAGGACGTAATTTTCTCTATTCTTCCAACTGTCAACCCGGCTTCTTCCACCGCTTCGCGGCGTACCACTTGCTCTGAGCTTTCTGCGGTATCAATCACCCCAGCCACAATTTCCAGTTGCCAAGGCTGTTCATGTTCTAATGCTCCCACGCGGATTTGCTCAATGATCACCACTTGGTCACGAATAGGATCGTACGGCAACATGGCAGCAGCATGACCACGTTCAAACATTTCTCGTTCGATTGGTTCACTCCACCCGCCCGCAAAGCGCTTATGCTTAAAGCGGTACTTAACCATACGGAAAAAGCCTTTAAACAGCGTCTCTTTATTGAGGATTTCGACATCTTTCTTATTAAAAGAGATTGTTTGCGATTTCGAGTGTTGCATTCGTCCCTCCTATTGATGAACTTAATAGTTTACTCGTGGATTTTGTCGACTACCAAGTCAAGACTCAATTTTTTATACAAAATTTATCGTATTTTTTAAGTGGCTCATGATTTTTATTGCACAAGCGGACAGCTAAGTGTAAAAAAGTGCAAAGTTTCGAGTGAATTAGCACCAATTTGAGTTAAACTCTTGAGGCATAAATCCTTTCACATCACGTCAGGAAATAGGACCGATGAAAAAACTGCTTCCATTATTTGTTAGTGCTGCGCTAGGCACACTAAGTTCTGCCGTTTGGGCAGAAAACCTGGCAGAGATTTATAACCAAGCGAAAGACAATGATCCCCAATTACTCAGCGTAGCTGCTCAACGTGATGCTGCGTTTGAAGCGGTTACCTCAAGCCGCAGTACCCTTTTACCGCAGATTAATCTGACGGCTGGCTACAATGTAAACCGTAGTGATCAAGATCCACGCGAAAGTGATATCTTCTCTGCAGGCGTTAACTTTTCACAAGAACTCTACCAACGCTCAAGCTGGGTTAGCCTAGATACAGCGGAGAAAAAAGCTCGTCAAGCAGACTCACAATACGCAGCGACCCAACAAGGCTTGATTTTGCGCGTATCGAAAGCGTATTTCGAAGTACTACGTGCGCAAGATAATTTAGAATTCGTGCGTGCAGAAAAAGCAGCAGTAGGCCGCCAATTAGAGCAAACAAAACAACGTTTTGAAGTTGGCTTGTCGGCGATTACTGACGTGCATGATGCACAGGCACAATATGATGGCGTATTAGCCGATGAAGTGTT
>JBOFIW010000103.1:0-2960 GCA_051650365.1 Vibrio sp.
CGTTATACCAACGCGTTGAACCATGGCGGAAATAGTGAACGCTTTATTCACGGAATTCATCGTGCGGGTTACGCAACCGATCCTCAATATGCGGATAAAGTATTGCGTGTGAAAGCGCAAATTGATCAAATGAATCTGCTGTAAATTTAATTGCCGCCGGAGTCTCTCCGGTGGCACTCTTTTCTCCGCTCTATCACACAAGCGTATTGAACGCAGTCAAACTTAACTCTCTATTTTTATTAGATTAAAATCTTAAAAATCAATGTGGCATACATATTGCTATTATCGTATGGATTCAGTGTTTTTTACTGATTAATATCGGTTTTCGGGGGCAGTATGGCGTCTGATCTTCTGAATGTGGGTACGCAAAGCGTACTAACGGCTCAGAGACAACTCAATACCACAGGTCATAACATTTCTAATGTTAATACAGAGGGTTACAGCCGTCAGTCTGTGATCCAAGGGACCAATATGCCCCGCCAATATGGCGGTGAAACCTATGGTATGGGCGTGCATGTGGAAAATGTTCGCCGCTCATGGGATCAGTTTGCCGTTAAAGAGCTAAACATTGCCTCTACCGATTACTCCTTCAAGCGAGATACAGAAGAAAACTTGGATATGTTATCTAAGTTACTTTCTTCCGTAGCCTCGAAAAAAATTCCTGAGAACCTCAACGAGTGGTTTGATTCGGTAAAAAGCTTGGCTGATTCACCAAACGATCTCGGTGCTCGTAAAGTAGTACTGGAAAAAGCGAAGCTGATCTCACAAAACCTCAATGATTTTTACGAGACCGTTCGCCAACAAAAAGATATTGCGAACAAAGGGCTCGATCTCGGCGTGGAACGGATTAACCAACTTGCACTGGAAATTCGTGATTTACAGCGTCTGATGATGCGTGTTCCAGGTCCACATAACGATTTGATGGATAAGCATGAGAAACTGGTGGCGGAGCTTTCTCAATACACCAAAGTTACCGTCACACAAAGAAAAAATGGTGAAGGTTTTAACGTTCATATCGGTAATGGTCATACCTTGGTCTCTGGTACGGAAGCAAGCCAATTGAAAGTGATAGATGGCTTTCCTGATACTCAGCAGCACCGTCTAGCCATGGTGGAAGGTAAAGTACTTAAAGCCATCTCCTCTCGTGATATTGGTGGCAAAATGGAAGCGATCTTGGATATGCGCGATAAACATATCCCTTACCTGATGGATGAGGTTGGCCGTTTAGCGCTTTCATTTTCACATGAAGTGAATGGTTTACAATCACAAGGTTTGGATCTGCGTGGCAACGTAGGTGGCCCTCTATTTACTGACGTTAATATGGATGTGATTGCACGATCACGTGTAATCACCAACAGCAATTCCAAAGCCGATATGGCGGTATTCATTGACGATGTTAGTCAACTGAAAGGTGGCGAATACTCCTTACAGTACAACGGCAGTGAATATGTAGTAACTCAACCTTCTGGTCAGCAAACCATATTACCAGTCGTCAAAGGCAACGTTTACATAGATGGTTTGCGGATTGAAGTGCGTAACCCACCCCAAGTGGGAGAGCGTGTTCTAGTGCGTCCAACCCGCAGTGGCGCTGCGGCAATTCGCTTAGCCACAGAGGATGCGACAAAAATTGCCGCTCAGAGTTTTGAAGCCTCCACCACTTTTGCACAAGGCAAAGCGCAATTTAAAATTCTTCAAGCAGGTTTAGTGCGTGAGTTTGAAGTGCATGTATCACCGACGGGTGATCAATTTGCGGTGACGGATACCAAAGGCAACATTTTAATGCAGCCGCAACCTTATCCTCCTGCTGGTCCCGTCACTGTTCAAGGGACAACATTTGAATTAACTGAAGGTGCGTTGCCGAATGACAAATTTACGGCAAACCTTGTCCCATCCGAAGGGGACAACGGTAACCTGCGCAAAATGATCAACATCCAAACTGATAAGAAAATGAACGACAAAGAGTCGACCATCATAGATCTGTACCACAACCTTAATACAGATGTGGGGTTAAAGATGGCGACCATGACACGTTTAACCGATGTGGCACGTTTGGAAAAAGAAGCTGCACAGTCACGGATCGCTTCCATCTCAGGGGTCAACCTCGATGAAGAAGCGGCCAACATGATGAAGTTTCAGCAAGCGTATATGGCATCATCACGCATCATTCAAGCATCGAATGACACCTTTAATACCATTCTGGCGTTGCGATAGGGAGCTGAGTAAATGTTGAATCGAATCTCTAGCTTTCATAACTATCAAGCGGTGCAAAACGATATGCGTCGTCAGGAATCGAAAGTGTTTAATAACCAAGCGCAATTAGCGTCTGGGAAAAAACTGCTCTCGGCGAGTGATAATCCATTGGCAACGCACTACATCCAAAACGTTGGGCAACAAGAAGAGCAGTTGCGCCAGTATCTGGATGCCATCGTATTGGTGCGTAACCGTTTAGAGCATCAAGAAGTCATCATTGCCAATACTGAAGAGTTTTCTGATTCCGCGAAGCGTACCGTGATGGAAATGATCAATGGCTCGTTGTCTCCGGAAGATCGAGTGGCACGCGCCCGTGTATTGCAAGAAATGGCTAATAACTTCCTCAATCTTGCCAATGTTCAAGATGAGTCAGGTAATTATATCTTTGCCGGTACTAAACCGAAGAATCAGCCATTTTTCCGAGATAACCAAGGTAACGTGAGCTACGCCGGTGATGATTATCAGCGCAAAATGAAGATCTCTAATAGCTTGGAAATTCCTTTCAACAACCCTGGCAGCAAGGTGTTTATGGAGATCCCCAATCCATTTGGGAATTATGAGCCTAACTATGCATTGCAAGAGGGCTCAGAACTTCTATTAGAGCGTGCAATAAATTTAAATCCGGATGATAGCTCTTCTTACCGTGTGACTTTTGTGGACATGCCGGATGGCAAAAATGGTTATCAATTGGAACGTAATGGTAGCGTGGT
>JBOFIW010000104.1:0-3051 GCA_051650365.1 Vibrio sp.
TTTTTTATTTTTCCCCAAGGCTGGGATAGGAAATTGAGGAGAGAAGGCCATGTATTACGGCTTTGATGTTGGCGGAACCAAAATTGAATTTGGTGCGTTCAACGAGCAGTTAGAGCGTGTAGCGACTGAACGTGTACCGACACCGACCAATGATTATGCAAAATTAATCGACACCATCGCTGGGCTGGTACAGAAATACGATGCTCAGTTTGGAGTGGAAGGCACTGTTGGTCTTGGTATTCCAGGAATGGAAGATGCCGACGATGGTTGCGTGTTAACAGTGAACGTACCTGCCGCAAAAGGCAAACCGCTGCGTGCTGATCTGGAAGCGAAACTGGCTCGCACTGTAAAAGTAGAAAACGATGCTAACTGTTTTGCACTCTCTGAAGCTTGGGACGATGAACTAAAAGATGCCACATCCGTTATGGGCTTGATTCTAGGCACCGGCTTTGGCGGCGGATTAGTCTACGAAGGCAAAGTGTTTTCAGGCCGTAACCACGTTGCTGGCGAAATTGGTCACATGCGCCTACCGATTGATGCCTGGTTCCATCTTGGTGAAAAAGCGCCATTGCTCAGCTGTGGTTGTGGTAACAAAGGTTGTATGGACAACTATCTTTCTGGTCGTGGCTTTGAACTGTTGTACGAGCACTATTACGGCGAAAAGAAAAAGGCGATTGAGATCATCAACGCACAGAAAGAGGGTGAAGCCAAAGCCGTTGAGCACGTTGAGCGCTTTATGGAGCTGTTGGCGATCTGTTTCGGTAACATCTTTACCGCGAACGATCCGCATGTCGTTGTGTTAGGTGGCGGTTTGTCAAACTACGATCTGATTTATGAAGAGATGCCAAAGCGTGTGCCTAAGCATCTGCTATCTGTTGCAAAATGCCCGAAAATCGTTAAAGCCAAACATGGCGACTCAGGCGGTGTGCGCGGAGCGGCTTTCCTCAACATTAAATAAGTTGAAGATCGGCAGAATAAATAAAGGGCTTGCACTGCAAGCCCTTTTCCCCTTCCTACTTGAAGTTGCAGCGGTGTTGGCTGCGTTCATTCACCCCAATCACATAGTTTGTCTATGCTCATGGGGATTCACTCGCTTGCCGCCTACCTGCAACTCCAAGTAGTTTGGGTATCGGTATTTTAAAATTACAGCTAAAGCATATTGGCTTAGCGAGTCGCTTTTGGTTTTTTGCCTACACCAAAATTCTCTTTAGGTTGTAGAGTGATGATGCCAAAACCGAGCTTTTTAAAGTGGTTATCACGGAAGTTACGTACCGATTTGGTATCTGAAATAGCTTCCAGCTGCATCTCCATCTTCAGAAATTCGGTCAAATCAATGCCTTCCGCTTCGGCTACCGCTTCATGAATGTTGTGATGCTTTTCGTATGAGAAAGTCAGCGTTTTCTCTTGGTTTTTGTAGGTATAGATGATAGTACGAGCCATGTTTCTCTCTCAACGCTAAATAAACGGGCTAGATTCTGCCTTGAAGTGGGATGATTGTCACGCTTTCACCGACTTTTACCGTATCAATCGCCGGAGCAATTTCAATTAAGCAGTTCGCTTCACTCATTGAGCGCAAAATCCCCGAACCTTGTTTTCCGGTGGTACGTACTGTCAGTTGACCTTGCGTATTAAAAGCGTAAACCCCACGACTAAACTCGGTTCTACCTTGGCGAGAGCGCAGATCTTCCAACGCAATCGCATTGACTTTCAGTGGTTGCCAACTTTGTTCACCTTGCATTTTACGCAGGGCAGGTTCAACAAAATTGATGAAAGAAACCATTACTGCGACAGGGTTGCCCGGTAGACCGAAGAAAGGTTTTCCAGCAATCTGACCAAACGCCAGTGGGCGTCCCGGACGCATATTGATCCGCCAAAAATCAATTTGTCCCAGCTTCTCTAGCGCGGATTTGATGAAATCGGCATCGCCCACAGAGACGCCACCGGAGGTGATCACCACATCAGCCTGTTTAGCCGCTTGCTCAAGCACTTGCATCATTTTAGCTTCATCATCTTCGATGATGCCGAGATCGATCACTTGGCAACCGAGCTGTTTGAGTAATCCTGTCAGAGTAAAGCGGTTGGAATCAAAAATAGAGTTTGGCTCAATGTCACCGCCGGGCGCCTGTACTTCATCGCCAGTCGAGAAAATCGCCACCTTGAGAGAGCGAAATACGTCTGTGTGCGCGAAACCCAGTGACGCAAGCATGCCCATTTCTGGAGAAAGCACACGCTGGCCAGAGTGAAACACCGCTTGGCCTTGTGCCAAATCTTCACCCGCTTGGCGCACGTTTTGTCCTGCTTTGATTTTTGCACCCGCAAAACTCACCACATCGCCGTTTTGCGTGGCTTGCTCACGCATGACCACTGTATCGGCACCGAGTGGCATGGGTGCGCCAGTCATAATCTTAACTGCTTCGCCCAGTTCAACCGTTTTTGCGTAATGACTGCCTGCGAGCACTTCTGCCACTACACGGTAGCTGTCTCTTTCCAGATCATCACTACGTAACGCATAACCATCCATCGCCGAGTTGCGATAGGCTGGTACATTGATCGGAGAGTGTACTTCACGCGCCAGTACACGTTGGTAGCACTCTTGAATCGCTACCGATTCTATCTCTGCCAAAGGCGAAATGAGCGAAAGGATCTTCTCGCGGCCTTGCTCTACAGAAAGAAAAGCAGGAGATAATGTGTCGCAGCATGCCGCTGCACTATTTTTTGAATCGGAAGCAACGGATTGCTGCGTTTTCTGTTCATGCCACTTCTCAACATAATCCAAAACGAAATCAGCGATCGCATCGAGATCATTGATATTCATTTGCGGCAGAGCCGTCTCGAGCGTCTCATCCGCAGCGATCGCAATGATGTTTTCATCGTGAGGATAAAGCCAAGGCTTACCAACTTCAGCGCGGTGCAGTTCAATTTTTGGAAAAGCGATATTTTTACAGCCTTCAACCAAAATGACATCCAGCTTCTCGGCATCAAATCGAGTCAGCAGATAATCAAACTCCGCTTCGGCATCGGGTGTTTCGGTCATCAGTGCATGACGGTTAC
>JBOFIW010000105.1:0-4461 GCA_051650365.1 Vibrio sp.
CATCAAGAGTTTTTACGCTCCTGCCCTGAATTTGAACGCATGCTACAACGCTCTGGGATCATTGTGCTCAAATACTGGTTTTCAGTTTCCGATGAGGAACAAGAAAAACGCTTTATTGAACGGATCAACACGCCACTCAAGCGTTGGAAATTCAGTCCGATGGATCTTGAATCCCGAAAGCGTTGGGCGGCGTATTCACGCGCCAAAGATGAGATGTTTGCTTATACCGACACCAAACATTGCCCGTGGTGGGTAGTGCCTTCTGATGATAAAAAGCGTGCACGCCTCAACTGTATCAGCCATTTACTGAGCAGTATTGAGTATCACGAAATTGAATACCCCCCTATTGAGCTACCAGAGATCAATAAGCAGGGTTATGTTCGACCACCTATCGAAGATCAAACCTTTGTGCCACAACGCTACTAAATACTGTAGCGCTTGACTTACACATTCGGTTTTTTCAGTACGTCATCAATCCCTTGATCGCCAAGATGGCGTACATCTTTCCCCTTCACAAAGTAGATGATGTATTCGCAGATGTTTTGACAGCGATCGCCCACACGCTCAATCGCGCGTGCCGACCAGATAACTTGCAGAATATGCGGAATGTTTTTCGGGTCTTCCATCATGTAAGTCATCAACTGGCGTACAACGGCTTCGTACTCTTTATCCAGTCGATCGTCCTGCTTGTAAATTTCCGCAGCCGCTTCCACATCCATTCGCGCAAAAGCATCTAATACTTGATGTAGCATAGCGATTGCTTGGCGGCACAAAGGCTCAAGTGAAACTTGGAATTGGTGCTGTTTCGCAGGCGGACGCTCAATCGCAATGTAAGCCATCTTGGTTGCTGAATCGCCAATACGCTCAAGATCGGTAATGGTTTTGATAATAGCCATGATCAGACGTAAGTCTTTAGCAGTCGGCTGCCGCTTGGCAATAATGCGCGTACACGCTTCATCAATTGACACTTCCATTGCGTTGACCTTGTGATCATCAGCAATCACACGGCGTGCCAGTTTTTCATCATCTTCATGCAGCGCCTGCATGGCCGAGGTCAATTGCTGCTCGACCAAGCCGCCCATCGTCAATACTTGGCTACGAATAGACTCCAATTCCACGTTGAACTGACCTGAAATATGTCGACCAAACTGCATGGCATATCCTTACTAAAACTGGCTGAAAAGTGCTTAACCGTATCTACCCGTAATGTAGTCTTCGGTCTGCTTTTTCAATGGTGACGTGAAAATAGAGTCGGTATCTGCGTACTCGATCAACTTTCCCATATGGATAAAAGCGGTGTGATCGCTCACTCGTGCCGCTTGCTGCATGTTATGAGTGACGATAACCACGGTATATTTGGTTTTCAAATCGTGGATCAACTCTTCAATGGTCAAGGTTGAGATAGGATCAAGGGCCGAAGTAGGCTCATCAAGAAGCAAGACTTCAGGCTCAATCGCAATTGCGCGAGCAATCACTAAACGCTGCTGCTGACCACCTGATAAGCCAAACGCATTTTCGTGCAAACGATGTTTGACTTCATCCCACAATGCCGCCGCACGCAGAGATTGCTCTGCCGCATCATCTAACGCACGACTATTTTTAATGCCCTGTAAACGTAGCCCATACACTACGTTTTCATAAATTGATTTAGGAAATGGATTGGGGCGCTGAAACACCATCCCAACTCGGCGACGCAAGGTAGGGACATCCACATCAGGATGATAGATGTTCTTGCCATGCAGTTTTACTTCCCCTTCCACTCGTGTGCCTTCCACCAGATCATTCATCCGGTTAATACAGCGTAAAAGCGTTGATTTACCACAGCCGGAGGGGCCGATAAACGCCGTAACCTGCCCTTTGGGAATACGCATTGAAATATCACTCAATGCACGACTTTGCTGGTAGTACAAGCTTAAGTGTTCAATCGAAATCGCCGTCTGCTGATCGGTGAGATTATTCACGTCCAGCGGCGGTACATAGTAACCCAAAGTGGGATTAGCGGAATACATAGCTAGTCTTGCCCCAAAGTTCGGTATTTTTCCCGTAAATTATTACGAATGCTGATTGCGGTTAAGTTGAGCGCCACAATCACGGTGACCAATAAAAATGAGGTGGCATAAACCAATGGGCGCGCTGCCTCAATATTGTTGGTTTGAAAACCAATGTCGTAAATATGAAAGCCCAAGTGCATAAATTTGCGCTCAAGATGGATGAACGGAAATTCACCATCCACAGGCAAACTGGAGGCCAATTTGACCGCGCCAACCAACATCAGTGGCGCCACCTCACCGGCTGCACGGGCGATCGCCA
This sequence comes from Vibrio sp., assembly GCA_051650365.1. Lineage (GTDB taxonomy): Bacteria > Pseudomonadota > Gammaproteobacteria > Enterobacterales > Vibrionaceae > Vibrio. The sequence continues at coordinate 2,311 of JBOFIW010000105.1, forward strand.
ATATTAATCCAGTAATAATTGCCGGGCTTGCCATTGGCAATACTATGCGCCAGATTGTCTCAAACTGGGTAGCGCCAAGTGCCAATGAACCGTGGCGTACCGAAATCGGAATGCGTGATAACCCTTCTTCTGTCGCCACAATCACCACCGGCAGCGTCAACACCGCCAAAGTCAGGGCAGACCACAGTAACCCCGGAGTACCAAAGGTCGGTGTGGGTAAGCGTTCAGCATAAAACAGGTTATCCACCGAAGCGCCTATGGTGTAAACAAAAAAGCCTAAACCAAACACCCCATAGACGATGGAAGGAACACCGGCTAAGTTGATCACCGCCACCCGAATCATACGGGTAAATGCGCCCTCTTTGGCGTATTCATGCAGATAAATAGCCGCAATCACCCCCAATGGCATTACAATGATCGACATGATGATCACCAGAAATACCGTGCCAAAAATTGCCGGAAATACCCCGCCTTCCGAGTTCGATTCACGAGGTGACTCGGATAAGAAACGCCAGGCTTGCTTGCCCCATTCCACCAACTTCTGGGCAAAATTCATGTCATTGGGATACCAAAAATCCAAGATTTCGCTCAGCGGGACCGATACAGTCTGCCCACGCATATCCATCACATACAAGAATTGCTGATCCAGTGGCGCGCGCAATGCATCCAACTGAACCTGAACTGCGGATAGCTCAGCTTCCAAATGGCTTTTGCGTAGCACATAGTTTTGTAGAAACTCATCCGATAATTGGTTATTGAGCTGTTTACGGCGCTTTTCCAAACGCAGTTTTTCTAAATCACCGCTGATCACTCGAACTTGCTCTTCAACTATTGTGTTAACTTGCTTTCGAGTCGTTTGAGCTTTATCAAGTGCTTGTTGCAAAACGATTTCTAATGGCTGATTGTTTGCCTCATTCTGTGAATCAAAGCGGATGGGTTTACCAAATAGCTGGCCACCGCGGTTCCGCTCAACCACAGCCCAACCTTGCGGAGCACCTTTAAATTCAGCCTGAAATTCGAGTAAGGTGATAAAGTCCGAGCCATACAGATCTCGGTTAGCGACTTTGATATTAAGGCGAGTGGCAAGCCCTGCTGCTTCTACATCGGCAGGCAAAGGCAGGTTCATCTCTTTTAAGTGGCTAACTGGGACGCTTTCACGCGCATAGAGCTCGCCAACCACACGGTATCCGTCCGGCGTTTGCCACTCCAATAAAGGAGATGGCCAGAAATAGGTTAAGCCTCGCCAACCAATCAACAACAGTAGCCCTAGCACCGCAATAAGACTGACGCTGACGGCCCCTCCGGTTAACCAGATCCAAGGAGCGCCGGTTTTAAACCAATTCAACATATTGCTCCATCATAAAGAACGGTATTTTTCACGTAACCGTTGGCGTACCCATTCGGCTAGGGAGTTCACGGCAAAGGTAAAGGTCAACAGGAGTAGTGCTGCCAAGAACAGAATCCGGAAGTGAGCACTTTGCACCTCAGATTCAGGTAGCTCGACCGCGATCGTTGCCGATAAAGTGCGCATGCCTTCAAAAATATTCCAATCAAGCAATGGTGTATTCCCCGTGGCCATCAACACGATCATCGTCTCTCCTACTGCGCGACCAACTCCCATCATGATCGCCGAGAATATACCAGGGCTTGCAGTAAGTAGTACGACATATAGCAAGGTTTGCCACGGTGTAGCCCCCAAAGCCAGAGAACCATCCGACAGATGCTTGGGCACCGAGAAAATCGCATCTTCTGCAATAGTAAAAATGGTCGGGATCACCGCAAAGCCCATCGCAAAGCCCACAACTAATGCATTACGCTGATCATAACCAATTCCGTGCTGTGCCAAATACACTCGCAAATCGCCATCAAACAGCGCATTTTCTAACTCACCACTGTAGGCCAAAATCAGAGTCGCAATCCCAATTAACACCGGAATTAAAATCAGTGCATGCCAACCATTGGGAATATGACGCAACCAGCGTTTAGGGAGAGATGACCAAATACTCCCCACAACCATAGTGGACAATGGCAATAGCAGCATCAACGCCAACACTGCGGGTAAGTGGCTTTCTACAAATGGAGCAAACCACAGCCCAGCTAAGAAACCAATAATCACCGTCGGTAGAGCCTCCATCAATTCAATGGTCGGCT
>JBOFIW010000106.1:0-2436 GCA_051650365.1 Vibrio sp.
AATGTCTCAATCATTTGCTGTATTTCTTTGGTCGAAGCATGAGTGCGCTGGCTAAGTACACGCACTTCATCTGCAACCACAGCAAAACCACGTCCTTGCTCACCAGCACGCGCTGCTTCAATTGCCGCGTTGAGAGCTAGCAAGTTGGTCTGTTCAGCAATATTTTGAATGGTAGAAAGAATAGTGCTGATTTGACGCCCATGGGCTTCCAGTTCCTGAATTACTTCAGTGGCAACTTGTACTTCCACCGCCAGAGACTGAATAGAACGCTGAGTTTGAGTGACTTGGGTGCTGCCGTGTACACAAGCTGTTACTGCTTCAGCGGAGTTTTGAGCCGTATGATCCGCATTACCAGCAATCTCCTGAGTCGCGGCCGCCATTTCATTAATTGCGGTAGCCACCATGTTGATCTCATCTTGTTGCAGACGGATTCGGCTACTACGCTCTTCCGCCTGGGCGGCCGTAACCTTTGCCTGTTGTGAAAGTGCTTTTGAAACATGGCTTAGCTTCAATACCATGTTGTGCATGTTGCTAACAAAAGTATTAAAGTTATTCGCTAATTGCCCAACTTCATCCTCACTACGTGGCTCAAGACGCTGAGTCAGATCCGCATCACCAGAGGCAATTTCTTCCAATGCTTTCGATACTCGACCCAAGTCGCGAAATAAGAAACTCACTAACCAAGATACAATGACTACAACAACTAAAGTGATTAATAACGCAGTAATCATCAAGCCTGTAAGCAATTCTCCATGGGCCGCGTATTCGGTATTCCCATCCATTTGGATTGCAAAGTACCAAGGAGTACCTGGCACAGCGGCGAAGAAGAAATATTTATTGACTCCCTTCAGTTCCAGCGCAATCAGTTCACCTTGATTTGTCGCTTTTTCAATCGTGCGAATGTCCAGGGCAGAGGAGAGTGTAGTTACAGGTTTGAGTAACAGGGACTTATCTGGATGCGCAAGGAAAGCACCATTTTGACCATCAATCAACATAGCATGGGCGTTTTTACCTACATCCATACTGATCACATCGGCAATCAATTGGTCAATCAATACATCCGCACCAACAACACCACTCATACGCCCTTGTATGCGGATAGGCTCCGCGATAGTGACCAAAAGTGCCCCCGTAATCGCATCACTATAAGCGGTGGTAATAATCTGCTTACCCGTACTTGCTGCGTCTTTATACCAAGGGCGTGTGCGAGGGTCATAGTCAGCACGGTTTCGTTCTGGGTGCGAACGATACATCGCCCCTTCTGTCGTGCCATAGAAAATATCATCAAAACCACCTGCATTTCGTGCCTGCTGTAAATAAGGGACTACATCTTGTGCGGTAACATGGTCGTTAAATGCAGAGCTAATGGATTTACGAATTGAAATCCAGTCAGAAATACCTTTGGCAGCCGTCGAAGAGATCGCGTCAGCACGAGTATAAACAGCATTGCTGGTTTGTTGTTGCAATTGACTGGCGGAAAGCCAAGTCAATGCCGTCGCCATCACCACCACTGCCGATAGACTTGCACCAATCAGTTTATGTTTTAGTGTTAATTTCATTTTTCAAACAAGAGGTTGGAACAAAAGGATGGCGATAGTAAACACTATTTACATACTACGCACTCATTTTGTCTTTTTTTCTCAAAACCTGTCACAGACCTAGATTAACCAGATGTGGTATAAGGTTTTTTGTTCACGGAGTTTTAACTTCTGACAAAAAATCAACACAACAAAGAACATGACTTAAGCATGACTTGCCTTCCAAGTTTTCATATAACAAAAGGATATAAGCATATGAATAGAAAATATCTGATAACGACAATTATCAACAACATATGTTGTGCATTTTTTTCCAGTTCTGATATCTTTCGCGCTGAATGAGACCTGTGTTTCCCTGCGATACCGTCCGGTAAGCAAGATTACAGCCAACTCTTAAGCTATCGTCGTATTTCACTTATTTATCGGTTCATTTTTATATGATTCGTGTATCTAATGCCGTGCAATGTCACGCGCAAAAAATGGTTTTACTTATCTCCCTGTTGTTTGGAGCGGCTCTACTGATGTCTGATGATGGCTTTGCCACAGGTATTAAAAACACTGAGCCGTCTGCACCAGCGAATTCAGAACCGACTAAGCCAACCAAAAATGGAGAAGCTAAAAATGTGGTTCGTTTTGCCAAAACTGGTGCTTTTGATAATGACACCGTGGTTCGCCTTGCTCGCCAATTAGCGACAAAACCTTATATCGCCTTAAAAGATCCACTCCCAGAAAGTTTGGCCAATATCAGCTATGATGAGTACCGTGATATTCGTTTTAAACCGGATAGTGCAGTATGGAAGGCCGATGGTTTGCCTTACCAAATGCAATTATTTCATCGCGGTTTCTTCTTCCAAGATCTCATTGAGATAGCCTTAGTTGAAGGCAACAAATCGACTCA
>JBOFIW010000107.1:0-2565 GCA_051650365.1 Vibrio sp.
CACATTACTGAATAAGCTTTGGTTGGATTTCATACAAATAACTTCCTATTAACTGAGCGCTCAGTATACGAATGAAGCGGTTTGACTCAAGCCCCTTGATGCTGGCGGGTTGGGTTAATTGTAAGCAGGTGTTGGGGGATTAAGGAGGTAATCCAATATTTTCATCAGGTTGATAACCAAATAGCATTCCCTTTATTTTGCTAATGACTGAACAAAAATAATGTTATTTCAGTGCAAAAAATTGCTTATTTAATACAATGCCGCCTATATCACGGCCGTGAGAGCTGATTTCCCAAGGGGAGGTAAGAACCTAATTTAATCGCCTCCCCCACGGGCAGGTAAAAGCTTTCACCCAAATAACGATCAGGCTAGGCATTAAAAATGAATCAAAATCAATCGCTTAATATTCTTGAGTATTGGCACAAAATAGAATTTTTTAATTCAGCAGATCTGGGAAAGATTTCGAAGAAAGGGAATGGGGCGATCCATTACGATTCTCCGCAAGAATTAAGCGTGCCGGATTGCTTACCGTGGATAAACCGTAGCCATATTCGTCGAGCCTCGGAGAAATACTTACAGGCCGAGTGTTACACCTATAAAGTCTACTTAGGCTTATTTCATCGTTCAGAAATCTTTGAGGCGAGTAAGCAGTATTTTCCGAATGATGCAGAGAACGCATTAGACCACGATGAGCGAAATTCAGATTCAGGGTGGACTTGTTCAGTCATTCTTGAAGTGGATCAAGATGGCAAGATTGATTTAGAAAAAACACAAATCTCAACCGCGCCATGGGCGATTGGTAAAACGCAAAACAAGCAGTTACATGAGTTAAAACTCAGAGACTTCGATAACCAAAGCCAAGAGCTATGCGAGAAGTTGAAACAGGTTTGTATCGTCGCCAACAACATCAAGCATGAGCGTGACTACCTCAATGTATTGACTACCTATGAACTGCTGGAATTTACCAAGCTAATTGGAGAATGGGCAAACTTTCAACCCATATCCAATGTGCGAATTCCTTTTATGCTGATTGAGTTAGTGCACCAACCTAATAAGCCTAACGTGGCACTTCCTGATTACAGTTTGAGAGCGTTACCCGATCTGTCCGATCTTTCACAGCGCATTGAAAAGTATAGGGAAGAAAACGCCACTCAACCTGCCGCTACAGAACTGCCTCAAGCCAGCGGCAGTTCTGCTAAGTCGACGATCGCTATCCTAAACAGTTTTTATATTCGAGATATTGAACGAGTCATTGAACAATTACGCAAAGGTGAAATTGCGGCCGATTCAGCGCTGGCGGCTTACCTTGGCGATGTTCCACAACGGGAAAGCGATCTGTTATCGAAACAGGGACAAGCGCTGATCCGCAAACATCTATCACTGGATATGACCCCGAAAGGCCGTTGGTTGGGGGAAGATGAACATGCCATGAGCGTGATGCAGCAATTTGCGATCAACACCCTTTACCAAGAACTCACCGACCAAGGTGTTTACTCGGTGAATGGGCCTCCGGGAACCGGTAAAACCACCATGCTGCGCGACATCATAGCCAATAACTTGGTGTGCCGTGCGCGAGCCATTGCCAATTTCAGCTCGATTGCCGATTCGGTCTCCTCAACCATGAAAGCGGAGATTGCGGGTAAGAGTGTAACGATACCGGTATTAAATCCGCTATTGACCGGATACGAAATGGTGGTGGTATCAAGCAATAACACCGCAGTAGAAAATATCACCAAAGAGTTACCTCAATCCAAAGCATTGGGTGAACGTTACCAAGGTGTCGAATTCTTTAAAACCGCCGCCCAAAAACTCGCGGCAAATCATGTTTACCCGGATAACAAAAAAGGCAAATTAAAGTTAGAACCCTTGAAGCCAAAAGAAGATTGCTGGGGCGTGATGGCGGCTGTCATTGGTAATCAAAAAAACACCAATCTTGTTAATAACAAATTGTTCTTTTGGAAACCGGAAGGTCTTGATGTTGGGGCGGGAGCGGAAGGGTATCAAACCCTATTTGAGTCAATAAAAGCACTGACCGATAAAGAAAACGCAGTGAAAGATTTCCGCACCGCTCAGCGTGAATTTATTCAGGCGGAGCAAGAGCTCACCCAGTGTTTAGCTGAATTGAAAAAATTGCAGTTCATTGAACTTCAACAGCGCCGCCTAAAGGAATATGAACAAAAATTGGCACACTTAGAGTATCGCTGCCTTCAGTTGGATACATTTGTTAGCCGTTTGAAGAATAAACAGTTGCCTTACTTACTGTTTTTCTTACCAGAGTTTTGGTTCGCAAGGTTACGCGTAACCAAAATGCACGCGCGTTATGTGCATTTCTGTAAAGAAAAAAGCTTGATGACACGCAAAGTCGCTAACTTCAAATCGGAATTAGAAAGACAGATTGCGCAGTGTCGAGATTTTCAATCCAAATACCACGATGTCACGTTTGATGATGGCGTAGCCGACTTAGAAAATGCGGACATGCAGCGCAGCGCCTTTGGTCACGGAGTGGAGCTAAACCAGAAGCGAGCCGATCTCACAACGAAAGCGATAGAGCTTCATCAAGTATGG
>JBOFIW010000108.1:0-3277 GCA_051650365.1 Vibrio sp.
CAGCAATCAAATTCGCATTGGCAGTTATCTGTTCGTTCCAACCTCGGTGAAAGATGAGAAAGCTTACGCTCTGAGTGTAAGTAATCGTCTTGCGAAAATGCAATCTGTACCGCGTGGGCAGTATCAAGCCACACATACCGTTAGCTCTGGAGAAAGCCTGTGGACGATTGCTAAACAATACAATGTCTCTTACCAGTCGTTAGCGAAATGGAATGGCATGGCCCCCAAAGATCCTCTACGTAAAGGGCAAAAATTGGTGATTTGGAAAGATTCCAAACCCAATCCAAATGGCATTATCCGTACCGTTACTTACAAAGTTCGTTCAGGTGACTCATTAAGCAGTATTGCCAATAAGTTCAAAGTCAAAACAACGGATATTGTTAAATGGAACAGTTTAAATAGTCGTAAATATCTCAAACCCGGCCAACAACTTAAGCTGTATGTTGATGTGACCAAATTCAGTGCCTAATTCTGTATTAGAGTGGGTATCAATTACTCTAACAGCTGAAAGCTGACTAACAGTGGATTATGATCAGAAGCGTCCGATTGAGGCGCTTCTGCTTTTTTGAGCTTAAGTCCACGATAAAACACATGATCTAAGGCTAAGCCGTTGATAAAAGTAGTACGGTTATCCGGTGCAAACACCACCTCTTGCAATCCTATTGACTCAAGCTCAGTGCTCAGCAGTTCCAAGCGAGCCTCACTCCAACTATTAAAATCACCCGCCACAATTGCAGGACCAACAAAAGTACGCAACTCATCAAGTAGCTCAGTCAACTGCTGTTGATACTCTTGGGTACCATAAGTAAAGTTTACTGCGTGCAGATTCACCACCGCTAATTCTTGCTGATTACTTAAACGATAGCGAGCATAAATGCCTGATTTTGGTAGCCTCAACCACGGCTCAAGCTGAGTATAAGCACAAGCCATGGTTGGCATCACTTTAGCGAGATTAATCACCCCGGCCGTCTCTCCAAAAGCGTCAAAAGCTCGAGCTTGAGCGCCATCCCAACCTAGCCGATTGATCCACAACTTAAACGCCTCCGTCATATTGGCCTCTTGCAGTAATAACAATTGCTGGTCGGTACTCAACTTGGAGAGTTGTGTTGACCAATTGGGACGATTTTGTTTATAGATATTCCAGACTAGCAGGTTGAGATTTCCATCAAAATCTAAGATTTGCGGCTGAGGATTTTGATAACATAACAACGGTTCTCCCTGCTGATTATGTCCTATCGTGACCAATTCAGGCTGATTAGGAATCGTAAAAATAGACCAGAAAGTGACGAATCCTGTTACCACGATGAGCACAAGAGGAAACCAATAACGTTTTTTCATTCAGTTACCCTCAAAACAAAATAAGGAGCCTCGGCTCCTTATTATCTACGTAATCATAGGAATGGATGCTTAAATCGCATCCTCATCCTCTTCTCCGGTACGGATACGCACAACACGTTCCACATTGGTGATGAAGATCTTTCCATCACCGATTTTCCCAGTTTGGGCAGTTTCAATAATAGTATCGACACAGCGATCGGCAACATCATCGGTCACAACAATTTCTAGCTTCACTTTAGGCAAGAAGTCGACCATATACTCAGCGCCGCGGTACAGCTCTGTATGGCCTTTCTGACGGCCAAATCCTTTGACCTCAGAGACTGTCATACCTGTAATACCAACTTCGGCCAAGGCCTCACGGACATCATCGAGTTTAAATGGCTTGATAATGGCTTCGATTTTTTTCATGTTCATCCCTTAAACGACTGTCAGTGCACGGCATTATCTGTCAGCAACCGATAACAATCAATAAAAAGCCCAAGCAAGGCTTGGGCATTCATAAAAACAGGTGCTTATTTCAAACTAGAGTAGTATGCCGCTAAGTTAGCAATATCATCATCACTCAGCATCATAGCTTGTGCTTGCATTACTACTGCTAGGCCACCGTTGCGTTCTTTATTTTTATACGCTTTAATCGCCGTCATGATGTATTGCTCATTCTGGCCTTTTAGGTTCGGATAACCAGGGATCACCGCAATCCCATCCATACCATGACAAGCTGCGCATACTGCGGCTTTCGCTTGCCCTGCTGCTGCATCACCCGCCAATGCAGAACCAGACACCATACCCGCGCCCAAAACCAAGGCCATGACCATTTTATTCATTGCTTTCCCCATGTAATTATCCCTATAGATTATGTGTGGTTATGAATTTATTTTGGCACAGAATCGGAAGATTTGAACCAAACCAACTCACAATCTTGACCACTGAAATCACGATCCACGAATAAATCTGCAACACAGACCACCCGATCTTGGTACATGAGAATTGGGGTTTGCCGCCGCAGCCAACTTGGCACGCCGTATTCTTGAAACAGTTTCTTTAACTTACGCGAACCGCTACGTCCTACCGGACAAGCTTTTAGCCCTTGCGGATCAAAGCTAATCCATAATTGGCTGGGGTCATCGGGCAGCTTGATATTTCCACTAACCTTAATGCTTAACTGAAGATGGCCTAAACCTTGCGGCAACGGTAAAAGTTGCTCAGGCACTAACGTACTGCGCCAACCTGAGAGATCTGTTTCTGGCGGTACGAGGTACAAACACTGTTGGAAACGGCGCACATCAATACTATTGAGCTTTAGTTTTGGATTAGCATCCTCACTCGCCAGCGCCACTTCACACCAAATACGTTCCGTGTGCTGACGACTCGGCATCGGCAGTCGATGATGCGCAAACCAAGCTCGGATAAGTTGTCGCCGCATACCATCACTACTCTCAGCAAGTGCGGGGATCGATAATCCGCCATCCTCAGTAATCACCCTTTTTAAAGCATCGGCCAACAGCTCTTGCAATAGCACTTCCTGTTCAGCACACAACTCGGCACTGCGTTGTACCGCTTGGCGAATGCTCGGCCAACGTTCTGTAAGAGCGGGCGTGATGTGATGACGCAAAAAATTGCGCTCGTAACGCGTATCCAAGTTACTTTCGTCCGTGACCCAACTCAGCTTATTCTGCATAGCATAAGCTTCGATATTTTGTCGAGAAATGGTCAATAATGGACGAGCCAAGTGACCTTGGGCAAAAGGCGCGTAGGCAGCCATTGCCGACAAACCTTTAGGGCCACTCCCCCGCTTTAACGCGAGTAAAAAGGTTTCGAGTTGATCATCCGCATGCTGGCCAAGCAGTAGAAGAGTGTCAGAATCCACATACTGAGCGAGTGCTTGATAACGCGCTTCACGCGCCATTTTTTCAATGCTTTCACCACTGCCGAGCGCCAA
>JBOFIW010000109.1:0-2063 GCA_051650365.1 Vibrio sp.
TCTGGGTGGACAGGGTAAAAATAGAAGGGCAATAGGTAGCATAAAAACTCCAATACACAAATTGTTACGTAAGGAGTTTTTATATTATGGAATTAGAATTGGTTAATCTGAGAAGCCAAGGAAAAGAAATCATTGCAACAATTGATGATATTCTTGGCCCTGCTGAACAGCGTTATTTTGGTGAGGGTTATAAGCGCACTCAGTATCAATGTAGTATTCATTATCAAGAAAAACACGCTCAGGGATTAATTAGCGTTTCTTATAAAAATGATTGGTCTAAGAAAAAAACCAAAGAACGAAATCCGCATTTGAGTACGATCGATGCATTTTTAATTGCAGGCCAAATTTCTTATGGTCTTATTAAGAGAAGCTTCCATCTTTCTAAAGGTCAAATGGCACAATCATGGATTAGAAATATATCAATAAAAGCAGGGGCAGAAGCTTTGGAAAATTTAGACTCCGTCATTGTGAATGCTACTTTGATTAATTCTGAACCTTCTATAGACAGTATGTTTGGTATGCTAAGTCGTGTAAAAACCACATTAGATAGTATGGAAGTTGAAGTCATCATTGATCATTCCATCGGGAAATTGAATTTTTGTGAATTATCTTCAGAAGATAATAATGAATATTTTAGCGATGATTTCCGCCTTAGACGCTGTCAATTGGAAAATAATACATTTAGCGACTCCGTCTGTGCGGTTTCCAGTGAATTAGTTTTCCAATGCCCTGAAAAACAATCTGTTGGTGCTATGGGGCAATACCCTAATGCATTAATGATGGTGGATTGGCTGACCTGTTTTGCTCAATTAGCTCAGCTCATCATGTACCGACTGGATAACTTGGATCGTAGTAATACTCACAACCTTTGGATGCGCTCAGTTTCTGTATCTACACCATATCCCATTATCCCTCGTCGTAAGCACATACTTACATTGAGAAGTTTAAAGAATGCTTTAGTCAGCAAGAATGACCAGTCATGGCGTTTATCCACGGTATCCGGCTCTGTTGCGGGACACCCTGAGTTCAACTTAACAGCCAAGCTTTGCCACCAATTACCACAGATGCCACAAGGAGAAGTAGCGTGAAAATTGCCATATCAGGAACCTATTCCACAGGAAAGACAACATTAACCGAAGCGCTTTCTATCGCTACTCAAGTACCACGTACTCAGGCAAGAACAATGCGTGAGATCCTTCCTGATGCTGTACCTGGAAAAACGCTAGAGCAGTGTAACCCTGCTGAGTTGCTTAATTTAGGTTTAAGTCGTTTAAGTGAACGAGTTGTCAATGAAGAGCGGTGCGGTGACAAATTTTTCTCAGATGGCTCATGTTTACACGAATGGGTTTATGGGGCTGCACGCCTTGAAACAGGAATTAATCCTAACGACAGTGATTTAGTGTTGGCTATAAAACGTTTAATGGGGAAACCTTATTTATCGGTTCATCGTGGTTATATTGATGCATTTGGAAATGTTGCTAAAAGTCATGCTAAGAAGACGTATACAAAATTTGTCCATTTGCCCATTGAATTTGATCTGGTAGCTGATGGTCATCGACCTGTATCAGAAAGATTTCGACAACTTTCGAATGATCTTCTTTTATCAACAGTTAAAGAACTGAATATTCCCTATATCACAGTAGGTGGGGATCTTCGAAACCGATTAATTACGATTGCTGAGCATTTTAATTTGCCAATCTATGTTGATGTTGATGAAGCAATAGAAATGGCAGTAAAAAAAGTGAAAACAGAAGCGATTGCGATAGAAAATTACCGACTTTCTATTTTGTCTCCACAAAAAGCTTAAATAATATATAGGAAATAATTCACCATGGAAAAATGGACAACGCCCAGAGCTTGGCTAGTTATAATGGCGTGGCTTGCTGTTATGGTTATTGCTTTTATGGGGCTAGGTAAACTCAGACTAAATAATGATTACAAAGTCTTTTTTAGTAAGGACAACCCAGACTTAGTGGCTTTCGAAGCAATTGAAAATAAATACAACAGCAATGACAGCGTGCTGATTGTGGTACATCCAAAATTGGGTGATGTATTTCAGCCTG
>JBOFIW010000110.1:0-3288 GCA_051650365.1 Vibrio sp.
GCTTTCTTCATCACCGGTTCCCAATCGGGGTCCGTCATGTCGGTGACGAGCACATCGCCTTGCTGCACGAGCGACATTTGATCCAGAGAATCGACCAAACGGACGGTACCGCTGCCGATGCGCTGACCAATCGCGCGGCCTTTGAGTAGCACAGACGCCTTATGGCTCAGCTCATAACGCTCAATCACGTTTTGTTCGCTCTGCGAACAGACGGTTTCTGGGCGAGCCTGTACGATGTAGAGCTTGCCGTCGATGCCATCTTTCGCCCACTCAATATCCATCGGACGTTGGTAGTGTTTTTCAATGATCAACGCTTGTTTAGCCAGCTCTTGGATTTCGGCATCGGTCAGTGAGAACTGGTTACGCTCGTGCGCTGAGGTATCGACCACTTCCACTTGCTTACCAATCACTTGGCTGTTGGCATAGATCATTTTGCTCAGCTTGGATCCAAACGTCTTTTTCACAATCGCAGGGTAGCCTGCTTCGAGCAGCGGCTTGTGCACGTAAAACTCATCTGGGTTAACCGCGCCTTGTACGACCATTTCCCCCAAGCCCCAAGCCGCAGTGATAAACACCACTTTGTCGAAGCCTGATTCGGTATCAAGCGTAAACATAACGCCAGAGGCCGCTTTATCCGAACGCACCATGCGCTGAATGCCCGCCGAGAGTGCGATGCCTCGATGGTCGAAGCCTTGGTGAACACGATAAGAAATGGCGCGATCGTTAAACAGCGAAGCGTACACATGCTTGGTCGCTTCCAGTACCGCATCAATGCCTTTCACGTTAAGAAACGTCTCTTGTTGGCCAGCAAACGAAGCATCAGGCAGATCTTCGGCGGTAGCGGATGAGCGTACCGCGACCGACAACTCGCTGTTGCCATCAATCAGTTGGGTGTAATTGGCGCGGATCTCTTGTTCCAGATCGGTCGGGAAGGGGGCTTGTAAAATCCATTGACGAATTGTTGCACCGGTTTTGCGCAGTGCTTCGACATCGTCAACATTCAATTCGTCGAGCAACTGGTGAATGCGTTCATCGAGTCCTTCAAAATCGAGAAATTGATTGAAGGCATACGCGGTAGTGGCAAAGCCGTTGGGCACGGAAACGCCAGCGTTGGCTAGGTTAGAAACCATCTCGCCGAGCGAGGCATTTTTTCCGCCGACTTTATCCACGTCTTCCATGGATAGGCTATCGAACCAGAGGGTGTTCTTTTGCATGTCTTTCTCCAGAAACATTGCAGCTTGTAGGGTTGGCAATCGTTTGCTTCTCTTGGCAAAAAAATTCACGAAGGAATTTTCAAAGCTGTGGGAGAGGCGCTGGAATGCCGGGTTTTATTATGAGTATTATGGTGCTCATCCTAATCAAAAATTTTTGAAAGATTAAATAGAAGATGCAAATGGAATCGCAACTCCGTGATGTGTTCTATGTTTCTGACGGAACGGCCATCACTTGTGAAACGTTGGGGCACGTCGTACTGGGTCAGTTTGCGGTACAACCCAATGAAAAAACCTTTCCATTTGTGGAAAGTGACGAAAAACTGAGTGAACTGCTCAAGCAGATCCAGCGTTCTTACCAACAACATGGTGTGAAGCCCTTGGTGTTTTTCTCTATGGTGATCCCCGAAATGCGGACCCGTTTGCTGCAAGCGCCCGCGCATTTTTACGATGTGTTGGAAAGTATAGTGCAGCGGGTGAGCGATGATATTGAGATGAAACCCGCGCCCAAGTTGCAACGCTCGCGTAGTGTCGGGAAGGATTCGGACACTTATTTTGACCGGATTGCCGCCATTGAATACACCTTGGCGCATGATGATGGCGTTTCGCTCAAAGACCTCGACCGGGCGGACATCATTTTGCTCGGCGTATCGCGCAGCGGAAAAACGCCCACCAGCTTGTATATGGCGATGCAGTTTGGTCTTCGCGTGGTGAACTACCCCTTTATCGCGGAAGATATGCATGCGATGCGATTGTTGCCTGAGTTTGAGTTTCAACGTCATAAACTGTTTGGCCTTACCATCAATGCGGAACGTTTGACTGAAATTCGCGAAAACCGCTTGGCAGGCAGCGAATACGCCAGCAACCAGCAGTGTTTGCAGGAATTAGCGACGGTTGAAGCACTATTTCGCCGTGAAGCCATTCCGTACATCAATACGTCCTCCTTGTCGGTGGAGGAAATTTCCACCCGGATCCTTGAACGAACAGGCTTAAAACGTCGTTTATTCTAATTTCTATTTTAATAAGGGCATTTTGATAAGGGGCGCAAGCGCCCCTTTCTCTTTTCCCAAATTAATCGGCTTAGGAACGTATTTTTATGCGTACTCGCTTGGCTGCTCTGTACTCTCTTGCGTTGCCAACCTTGGTCTCGCGACTTCATCCACCAGATACAAGATGGATTGATAAGGAATGCCGCTGTGGTGTGATAAGCCGATTTCACACGTGCGGCTGTTACTAAACCCACGGTTGCAGTGCGCTGGCACTTGCTCTTTGAGCGAATGGACAGCGGCGGCATTGAGCTCTGGCGTAGTAAAGCCTTTGTCACCTGCCCAGCCACAGCACTGAATGTGTTCAGGCACAATCACCTCACTGGCGCAGGCTTTGGCCAATTTCAGCATATCGCCTTCTAAGCCGAGGCGGCGTGAGCTGCAAGTGACATGCAGCATGATGGTTTCTTGCTTTGGCACGAGTGTTAGGTGATCCAGTAAGTAACGACTTACCAACCCCGTTGGCTCCAGAATTTCCATCGGTTTGGTGAACTGCTCAATGCTGCGTTTGGCGCACGGGCTGGTGTCCATCAATATCGGATAACGCCCCCCTTGGCTGGCTTGCCATAAAGCGTTCTCCAATTGCAGAGCTTTGCTTTGTGCAATCTCGGTCATCCCTTTGCTGTCATAAGGCATACCGCAGCACTGGCTGCTGAGCTCTGTAGGCAGAATCACTTCAAAGCCGGCTTTATTGAGCAGGGAGAGGGTCACTTCCGTCAATGGGCGTTGATCGGTTGCGCTCGCTTGTTGCCCCATATTGCGGCTGGCGCAGGAGGGCAGGTAAACCACTTTTTTGTCACTGTGCGGCAGATTTTCAACAGCGAGTTCCAGCGAGTGAGTGTTTGCTTGCGGCATTTCCGGCATCCATAAAGGGGTTTTGCCTTTGCTGATTCGGCGCAGACCATTCACCATTCCGCCGACCGATTTCTCTCCGAGCACTTTTGTCGCCAGTTGGTTGGCTTTTAAGCCGCCGCGAGCGAGCGTGGTGGTCGCGGTAAAGTGGTCTGCTGTCCAACGCGCAATCGGGGTAA
>JBOFIW010000111.1:0-11716 GCA_051650365.1 Vibrio sp.
TTTCTGGCCATTAGTTATCCTAGCCTTAATTGCAGCACCAATGACTTGGTTCGCTCACAAATCCCTCGCTCGTTTTGTTCTTTCCGCTAAAAACCCTGATGCAGACATCACCGATACTGTTGAAGAGCATTTCGGTAAAACAGGTGCAAACCTCATCACCTTCGCTTACTTCTTTGCCATTTACCCTATCGTTTTGATTTACGGCGTTGGTATCACAAACACGGTTGACTCTTTCCTAGTAAACCAAATGGGCATGGAATCCATCCCTCGTTGGCTACTGTCTGGTTCGCTGATTGTTGCCATGACTGCAGGCGTTGTGTTTGGTAAAGAACTGATGCTGAAAGCCACTTCTGCTATGGTTTACCCTCTGGTATTTATCCTACTGGCTCTCTCTTTCTACCTGATTCCAGATTGGAACACTTCTATGATGGAAGTAGCACCTGACTGGTCTGCAATGCCTGCTATCGTATGGCTTGCCATTCCAATCATCGTGTTCTCTTTCAACCACAGCCCAATCATTTCTCAATTCTCTAAAGAGCAACGCCAACAGTTTGGTGACGATGCGGTGAAGAAAACCGACATGATCACTGGCGGTGCAGCAATGATGCTGATGGGCTTTGTTATGTTCTTCGTATTCTCTGTGGTTCTGTCACTGTCTCCTGAAGAACTGGCTATGGCGAAGGAACAAAACATCTCTGTTCTGTCTTACCTAGCGAACGAACACGCTTCACCAATCATCTCTTACTTAGGCCCAATCGTGGCATTCGCAGCGATCACTTCAAGCTACTTTGGCCACTTCCTAGGTGCTCATGAAGGTCTGGTTGGTCTGGTGAAATCTCGCAGCGATATGCAAATCAGCAAGATTGAAAAAATCTCTCTGGGCTTCATCGTCATCACCACATGGATTGTTGCGATTATCAACCCAAGCATCCTTGGCATGATCGAAACCATGGGTGCACCAATGATTGCCGCTATCCTGTTCCTGTTGCCTGTATTTGCAATGCACAAGGTACCTGCGATGGCGAAGTTCAAGACTTCAGCACCTGTACAGATTTTTACAGTTATTTGTGGCTTGGCTGCGATTAGTTCTGTAATCTACGGCGCTCTTTAATCTCTACCTCTGCGTATGAGCTTAAAACACAAAACATAACTATACCAAAAGCCTCCCTAACCATAGGGGGGCTTAGTTTTGAGGCATTCAAAATGATTAGTGTATTTGACATCTATAAAATCGGTGTTGGTCCTTCGAGCTCACACACGGTTGGACCGATGAAAGCGGGTAAAGAGTTTATTGATGAACTTCGCTCAATGGGAAAATTGCGCGACGTCACTAAAATCACCGTGGACGTTTATGGATCGCTATCACTGACAGGGAAAGGTCACCACACGGATATCGCTATCATCATGGGTCTGGCAGGCAATACGCCAGAGAAAGTGGATATCGACTCAATTCCGGGCTTTATTGCTCGTGTAGAAGAAACTGAACGTCTTCCTGTTGGTATGCACTGTCATACCGTCTCTTTCCCTCGTGAAGGTGGGATGAATTTCCACCGTACTAATCTGCCTTTGCACGAAAACGGCATGCAGATTCACGCATGGATTAATGACGAGAAAATCTTCAGCAAAACTTACTACTCTATCGGTGGTGGTTTTATCGTTGATGAAGAGCACTTCGGTAAAGAGAGCGAATCTCTCATTCAAGTTCCTTATGTTTTCCGCTCTGCTGAAGAATTACTGAACCAGTGTAAAGAGAGTGGCCTCTCTATCAGCACGCTGGTAATGGCGAACGAAAAAGCTATGCACTCAGACGAAGAAGTGCGCACTTATTTCGCGAACATTTGGCGTACGATGCGTGAGTGCATGGAACGCGGTATGAACACCGAAGGCATCCTACCTGGGCCTTTGCGTGTACCACGCCGTGCGGCAGCACTGCGTCAACAGCTGCTGACTTCAGAAAAAACCACCAACGATCCAATGGCGGTAGTTGACTGGGTAAACATGTATGCGTTTGCGGTTAACGAAGAGAACGCAGCAGGTGGCCGTGTAGTCACTGCACCAACCAACGGTGCGTGTGGCATTATTCCTGCGGTACTCGCCTACTACGACAAATTCATCCAAACCGTGACTGAGAAAGACTACATCCGTTACTTCGCAGCTTCTGGCGCGATTGGTGGTTTGTACAAGCGTAATGCCTCTATCTCAGGCGCGGAAGTAGGCTGTCAAGGCGAAGTGGGTGTGGCTTGTTCTATGGCAGCTGCGGGTCTCGCTGAGCTTTTAGGCGGTAGCCCAGAGCAAGTGTGTATGGCGGCTGAAATCGCGATGGAACACAATCTAGGTTTGACTTGTGACCCAGTGGCAGGACAAGTACAGGTTCCGTGTATCGAGCGTAACGGTATTGCAGCGGTGAAAGCGATCAACTCAACTCGTATGGCGCTGCGTCGTTCTTCTGCCCCACGTGTTTCACTGGATAAAGTGATTGAAACTATGCTGGAAACCGGCAAGGACATGAATGCTAAGTACCGTGAAACCTCACAAGGCGGCTTGGCAATCAAGGTGATCTGTTAATCGCAGCACTCTTGACTGTTACAAAAACGCCCGGCTATCCGGGCGTTTTAATTTTAAGCACAAGTCTGTCAATCCAATGAAATGGCCAAACGACCGTCTATAAAGGCTTGCCATTTCTCTATCCGTTCAGGAGTTACATGAACATAAGGATGGTCTAAGTTGGGGTTAGCTACTTGACCTAAAGAGTTTCTGGCAAGTATCCAATGATGTAAGTTAATCCAACCCTTCATTACGTAAGGGGTATGCGGTTCTACCTTATCTTGAGCTTGAGGAACGGTTTGCTGCGCTTTCAAAAATGCCGATAGCACTTCTCGATCACCATATCGACTACCAACACGATACGATGAAGCATCTTTCCAATCCGTTGCATTACGGTACTCTTCGGTAATGTCATTAAAATCTTCTAGCATCTGATCATACAAGAACAAACATTCTGCATTATTCAGCATATCTACTGCTTTCAAAGTCGCACCAAAATAGCACAAGAATCTATACGCCAAGCTCAAAGTATTCTTATAACTTTTCGATGTATATGTACCTGCGATATTTTCACCAAGATAGCGTAACCAAGACTTAGTATCATTGTTTGGTCTAACCACATCAGAATGATTGCCAGGCATTGGTAAGAATTCGATCCAAGCATTGGAAGATTGGTCAACTATCAATTCAGGTCCGATGGTTCTGAAGTTCATACGATGTTCATTTAATGCAGCTACGGCCCAATAAGTATCAATATTCGGTGTCAACGTGCGCGTATCAACCTCATGCTTCACGGGATCCATTCCGGGAACAGGATCAAGTGCAAGGATATTAACTTTCAATTGAGGTAATACTTCATTAAGTAAATAAGCTTGCTTCAAACAAGTTACTGCACCACGGCTCCAACCAATGATATTTACCGTCCTAATATTTTGAGGATTATCACCGAATAGCAGATGCGTTAGCATCCATACCGCCTTGTACACGTTATCGTTCCAACCGGCTCCCGTAGTTCTACCAGAGAGTTTCCATGGTCTAGGAGTATCACCATAAAAAGACTTTTGAAAGTCACTATAGCCCCCCCCTTTATACCAAGGCTTCTTGATCAGGTTATCTTGCTGACGGATTAAGCCGTCTTTGGCTTGCTCACGAGTAATCGGATTGTCATTCCCTGGCCATGTATGGCCGACAGAGGAGTGTGCAGTTCCCTCCTCGACCGTATCAGAGCCACACCCTTCACAGATCATATAAGTTGGATTAGCGTGCTGAAGGGAAAAACCTAGTGGCGCACTATCATCTTTGATAATAAGGGCTTCTTCACCACGCATAGCCTCACTCAGGATGCTAATGATTTCTGAACTCTGCTTGTTTCGGTGAAAATCCGTACCATGATTAAATATTGTAAAGACAGACATGTTTTATTCCACATTAGTTAAAAAGGAAAAACACAATATCTAAATTATAAATCCTACATAACCTGCAAATATTTCCCATCAAGTAATATAGTTTTAGCAAAGCATCAAGACTCAATATTTATTTTTTGTTTATAAATAACAAACAGCCACGTAGTTAACTCATTAGGAATTTCTTCCTTATTATTTCAATTATTCTAAATTGCTATATTTACTTCAACGAGAGAAAAGAAGGATTTAATCATGGCTTTATTTAGAAATAGAAAAACACTACCTGCCTCACCACAATATTTGGATGCGATTGTGAGAGGATTAAGTTACGTTGCAAACTGCGCTAGTGAATTGAGTTTGACTCACTACAAAGGACTTATTGAGCAATTTTTTGATTACGACGAAAAAGAACAAACTTTTACACCTAAAACTGTCGATTTACGTCTCGATGACAATCATATTATTACAATGCCATTAGTGGCAGTAACGGACGCAAAAGGTCTGTATCTTGATGAATTAGACGTTGCATTTTCTGTCAAAGTGACTGGAATTGATATCGGTGAGCTCACGGACACGCTGAACAAAAACCATCCCCACTTCATTGTCGATCTAGCACCTAGCACGGCCAATAGAAACAGCTCAAGTAAAGACATTATTGATTTTAAAGCCAAATTCAAAGCGAATGAGGCACCAGAATGTGTGATGAAAATAATTGACAAATACAACAGTCAAATTCATCCACGTAAAACACAACTTCCGGAAGAAAGTACATCGCATGATGCGATAAACCCAATGGCATAATGCCAAATTAATCAATGAGGAATACACCATGGCTTTAGAAAGCATGCAAAATCATTTTACCGGCTTACCAATGGAAAGCCTAATTGGATCACCTTTAAAAGCAGCTTGTGACTCACAAATAATGCTCGCTCGTTCCACCGTTGACTTTATTCGTGATGTTGGCTTTGAAGGAGATAAAACTCGAACTGCTGACTTTTCATTTCTACAAAATGTCGTTACAGGAAAAGATGCTGCTGGAAATGACATTATTGAACAGAACAAAGTCAGTATGGAAGTACCAATCCTAGCGATTGTAAATATTCCCAGCTTAATGATTGATGAAGTTGATATTACTTTTGATATGGAAGTGAAGTCATCGGAAAGATCAGTGGAAACTGAAGACAAAAGTGGCAAATTCTCAGCAAAGACAAAAATCGGTTGGGGACCAATCAGTGTATCGGCGAATATTTCAGGTAGTGTTGCATCCCATAAAGAGAATACACGTTCGAGCGATAATTCAGCAAAATACCATGTTCAGGTCCATGCGGCTCAGGCGGGTACTCCTGAAGGCCTATCACGTGTCCTTGATATTATCGGTGAAGCGGTAGCACCAAAAGCAATATCCAATGAAACGGCAAAACCAGATAGTGACCTTGAAAAAGCAATGAAAGATGTTATCGAGAAAGGGAAAGAAGTGGATTTGGCAGAAGCTACATTACAAACCGCACAAATGGCTCTCGCTAATGCTATGAAAACTGATAACCCCAATACAAAGACAGAAGTGGATAACGCACAAAAAACGCTGAGCGAAGCACAAGATAAGCTGACCGAAGCACAAGATACGCTGGCCAAAGCAAATATGGCCATGCAGCTGGTACGCAAAAATCAAACTTATGATAAAGCTAAAGAAGCTGTGGGTATCAAATAGGATTAACATATGGGGCCAGCTCAGAGCGTGCCAGCATTAGACCTTTCAGAAGTACGTCATATCGAGCGTATTGTGGTTGGAAGGTATAACCCTAATGGCAACGAAGATGACGCACACATGCAACGCCAAATTGAAAAATTAAACCGGTGTCTCAATGCCAGCCCCAAAGGGGTATTAATCGCTAAAGATACAGGTTTCAAAATATTCAAAATGGGGGAAAACACGGTTGTTGCCCAGCAAGTTGCCTATCACATAGGGTTTAAACGAAAGCCAAACTTTCTTTAATAAAATTGGGCTCTTTCGAGCCCAATTTAATAATCCTTAATACAACTAATATACTGTGTATTTAATAAAAAATTTGACTACTACAAACCAAACCAAACCAAACCAAACCAAACAGATAATATAAGGAAAAATCATGACCAAACTAGACTCAATTTTTCTACCTAGTAAGGGGCTTTTTACATTTGAATCGGAAGGGCAAGAAGGTGGACGCTATCACAGTCGAATATTACAGGTTCCATCATTGCAATCAGGGCTGACTATTGGTCGTGGTTACGACTGTAAGGATAAATCAAGTTTAAAAATTGAAAATGACCTTTTGGCGGCAGGAATAAGTCATCAATATTCAAAAACAATAGCGCTTTCGTCAGGGTTAGCCGGAGAAAAAGTAAAGTCTTTTATCACTCAATATAATTTAAGTAACTTCGAAATCACGCCAGAACAACAATTAAAATTATTTGAATTAATTTACAATGAGATGGAAAATGATGTAATCAGAATATGTAATAAAGAGGACTGCATCATAAAATATGGCAGTGTCATTTGGAACACACTGCCTCCACCGATGAAAGATATAACTGTAGACCTTAGATTTAGAGGTGACTACACCCCTATTTCTCGTCAAATAATTCAACCAAGCTTGGCTGAAAATGATCATTATGCCTTTATGGCCGCATTGTCAGATCAATCAAAATGGTCGAATGTTCCAATGGATAGATTTCAACGTCGAAGAACATATTTGATGGAAAGCCTTAAACTAAATTAATAAAAATAAAAGCGCTAAAGATGCGCTTTTACAACATAAGGATTCTTATCTTCAAAACCTATTTTTTATATTAGCCACTTGTCTGACACCCAAACCAAACATTTTTGCAACTTCAACTCTCGACTTTCCTGATTCCAAATGCTTTAGAATTTCTTTATCTCTGATCTGGTTAGCAATCCGTGAAGTTGTTGGAAGAGTAAGATACATCCCTCCATACTCTTCACTTAATATATCAAGTGACCTTAGTGGTAATAAGTTATTCAACTTGCTTCTTTTAGGATTTTTCGGTATGTAGACATCCTGCCCTCCATAATTACTTATAAGAATATACATATCCTCATAGCCAATTAATTCTATTAGCTCCTGCATTAATATTGGTAACATGTTTTGGTTGATACTTTCGTTCCTAGCCATTTTATCGCCTTTTATCAATCGTTATTGTGAGACAGAGAGATAATCTAAGCGTAAATATGCATATCAACATAGCATGTAAAATTTCCCCTATACCTGTACAGCTTTGCTGAGGTTTCTTTCAATCGTCAGTACAATATGAGTTTAATTTTGAGAAGATAAGAACGATCATCTTGATGCGCAGTTATTAGGATTATTAGCATTCAAAATAAGCGAAAAAAAACCATTCAGAAGATGAATAGGAATGCAAACATGTACAGACAACTCTTTCGGATTGTTAGTCTTTCAATTATGTAGTGATGGCAATGTTATAAAAACTTAATTCGGATGACTAGGTATTATCCGCAGTAAAACCAACTTATGAGCATAAATACCAGCTTTGCCCTAAATCAGGCCACATATATATGTAGCCTAACCCATTAGTTTCATTATCTCTGCTACCGCCTACTGTATAAACATATGTCTTGGTAATGTGAGCTGCCAGATCTACTCACCGCGATAAATACAACCCGCCGTACAGGTTTCTTTAATCTCAACTTTGCTCAGCAACGGTAAACTTGGCTTAAGCTGTTGCCAAATCCATTTTACCAACACTTCACTGGTCGGGTTCTCTAACCCTTCGATATCGTTCAGGTAATAGTGATCGAGACGATCATAAATCGGTTTGAATGCCGCTTTAATTTCAGCAAAATCCACAACCCAACCTGTATGAGGGTCCACCTCACCTTCAACATACAGGCGAACTAAGAAAGAGTGTCCATGCAAGCGGCCGCATTTATGACCAGCAGGCACATGCGGCAGGTGGTGGGCCGCCTCAAACATAAACTCTTTGTATAATTCTGTTTTCATCATCATTCTCTGGACATAAAAAGAGGCGCCATACTATGAAATCTCGTAGAGTGATACAAGCTGATTTCCCTTTTCGCTCATAGGAGCGATGCCCACTTTTCAGATGCTCGCCCCATCCTCTCACATAACCATACTTTGGGCATGGTCACAGCAACCAAATCAACACCTCCGCAACACAAAAACTAACGATATATTTACACAAATTGGTTCGCTTATAATTACAAAACTATTATGAGCTCATCCATTCTTAATAAATCACTGCTGACATTAATCACTGTTTTTACTTTGGTGTTGGCAGGGTCGACAACGTATCAATATTGGCAACAACGCGATCTTATCCACTCTATTTTGAGCGAACAGCTCCACGACAAAGCCAGTAACTATTTCGATAGTCTAAATATGATGATGCTCACTGGCACAATGGCGCAAAAAGAGACGCTTCGCATTCAGCAAGCGAAACACGTGAAATCAGTGTCGATCTTGCACACTTATCGCAACAATTAGAGTCCCTGCTCAATCAATTTACCCTGATTGAGAAGAATTCTGCGCGGAAACCACATTAAAGGTTGAAGCTAGCAAATTGACAGGTAATATGTTCCGTTGAATCTGTAAAACTCTCTACAACCCAATGTTTCGTCTATTTTTTGCGCAACGATTGCTGCAAATGACATTGGGGTATTTTTTATCTCAACGGAGACTGTAATTAACATGACTTACGCGCCTGTAAATGACGTACTTAGCGGCAAGCTCGCAGTAGACAGTGAAGTCACTGTTCGCGGCTGGGTTCGCACACGTCGTGATTCCAAAGCTGGAATTTCGTTTCTTGCCATCTATGACGGCTCTTGTTTCAACCCGATTCAGGCCGTGGTTCCTAATAATCTGAATAATTACGACAATGAAGTCCTGAAGCTAACGACAGGTTGCTCTGTTGAAGTAACGGGTACAATTGTTGAATCTCCAGCTTCTGGCCAAGCATTTGAACTGGCTGCGACTGCGGTAAAAGTAGTTGGTTGGGTTGAAGATGCAGACACTTACCCAATGGCGAAAACACGTCACTCTATTGAATATCTGCGTGAAGTGGCTCACTTGCGTCCACGTACTAACGTTATCGGTGCCGTAGCTCGTGTTCGTAACTGCTTGGCACAAGCCATTCACCGCTTCTACCACGAGCAAGGTTACTTCTGGGTTTCTGCACCACTGATCACCGCTTCTGATGCTGAAGGTGCGGGTGAAATGTTCCGCGTTTCAACGCTGGATATGGAAAACCTACCGCGCACTGATGCAGGTAAAGTGGATTACAACCAAGATTTCTTCGGCAAAGAAACCTTCCTTACCGTATCAGGCCAGCTCAACGCGGAAGCGTACGCTTGTGCAATCAGCAAAGTGTACACTTTCGGCCCAACGTTCCGTGCTGAAAACTCAAACACCAGCCGTCACTTGGCGGAATTCTGGATGGTTGAACCTGAAGTCGCGTTTGCAGATCTAAACACCGTAGCTAAACTGGCTGAAGATATGCTGAAGTACGTGTTCAAAGCTGTACTTGCTGAGCGCCGTGATGATCTTGAGTTCTTTAATGACCGTATCAACAACGAGGTGATTGCTCGTCTTGAGCAGTTTGTAGACTCAGATTTCGCACAAGTGGATTACACCGATGCGATCGAAATTCTGAAAAACTGTGGAAAAACGTTTGAGTTCCCAGTTGAATGGGGTATCGACTTAGCTTCTGAGCACGAGCGCTTCCTCGCAGAAGAACACTTCAAAGCGCCAGTGATTGTGAAGAACTATCCAAAAGACATCAAAGCCTTCTACATGCGTATGAATGAAGATGGCAAAACCGTTGCGGCGATGGACGTATTAGCTCCGGGCATTGGTGAAATCATCGGTGGTTCACAACGTGAAGAGCGTTTGGATGTTCTGGATGCACGTATGCGTGAATTTGGTATCGACCCTGAGCACATGGATTGGTATCGCGATCTGCGCCGTTACGGCACAGTACCGCACGCAGGTTTTGGTCTGGGCTTCGAGCGTCTCGTGTCTTACGTCACTGGCATGGGCAACGTGCGTGATGTGATTCCATTCCCACGTACGCCACGCAGCGCAAGCTTCTAATTACGCTCTGTTGAATGCAAAAACCGTCTCTAACGAGACGGTTTTTTTATCCCCAAAACTCACTTACTCTTCGCGTTTATCCATTTGCAACGAATAAAAATGGTGTATAGGCCCATAACCTTGGCCGATTTTCAATTGTTCAGCATGCAAAATCGCCTGATGGATATATCGTTTAGCTTTATCCACTGCATTCACTAATTCATCACCTTGTGCCAAGTAAGAAGCAATCGCCGATGAAAGTGAACACCCTGTACCATGCGTGTTTTGGGTTGCAATACGTGGCGCATAGAAATGGTAAATATCGTCCGCGTCGATCAACAAATCATCACTATCCGCTTGCTGATAATTATGCCCTCCTTTGAGCAAGACGGCTTGGGTGTCTAACTGACGCAGTGCAGCAATGCCCTGCTGTGGATTGCGTTGCCATTCCTGCTCTGTCATGCTCACTAAAGCCGCGGCTTCCGGCAGATTAGGGGTGATGATGCTCGCTAACGGCAACAGCTCACGCTTTAACGTTTCGACCGCCTCCTCAGCCAATAGATGATGCCCACTGGTCGAGATCATCACCGGGTCGAGCACAATCCATTTAGGTTGATATTGACGCAATTTCTTGGCAACCAGAGCGATGATTGGGGCATCGGCCAACATGCCAATTTTTACCGCCAATACCGGAATATCACAGAAAATCGCATCCAATTGCTGTTCAAGAATGTCTAAAGGCAGAGGATAAACGGCAGAAACACCCAGCGTATTTTGCGCGGTAATGGCGGTAATGGCAGAACAAGCATAGCCGCCGGTTGCAGATATGGCTTTGATATCGGCTTGAATCCCCGCACCGCCACCACTGTCTGATCCAGCAATGGTGAGCACTATAGGGGTAGGATTTGAAGAGATTAGTGGCATAAAGGCTCCTGTGAAAAACAGGAACTGATCCCAAACCGCAGATGAATGGCGAAACAATATAAGCTGTTGAGGATAGTTCCCTACGTCAGTCCTAACTGAATCAGGTTCAACGGGTCTCGCTACGCGATCTCAGCCTTCGATTCGCACTCTTTCATGCGCATTCAGGCTCCCCGACTACGAGCGGCATCTTAACAGTATTTAATGCGGTGGACAGTGATTATTTCTCACTTTCAATAAAATCGTGCTCACGCCAAATTCCATCCAATTCTACTTCAGACGGCATTTCACTGTGCTCAATTTGGCAAAGCATTCGAATCGAATAGGGAAACCTCGTTGCATACAGGTTGAGAATCAAATAGCACATGACATTCGACAGCTAGCATTAAGGAGTGATACGACCACTCAAAAAACCACTCACCAAAGGTGACAGTTGCTCAATGATACTTATAGAATCCGCAACCAACATTCAAAACAACAATAAATGACACTTCTTTAAACGAAGCGACTTATACTTGAGTTGCTGTAACTTGCTGACCTTTGGTGCTACTGCTTGCTATGAAAAATACTATCCACAATATCAAACTCACATTTGGGCTTTATATGCTTGCAGGAGCACTGTTTGCTCTGTACACGAGCCGTGTCTGCCCGTTTCTTGCCACACTCAGCACTCGTGAAATCGCTACTCAAGTTAGCGTGGTATTTTTCCTCGCTTGGTTAATCCGCCATACACTGCTTCGCCAT
>JBOFIW010000112.1:0-2979 GCA_051650365.1 Vibrio sp.
TCGAAGTGGATGTTTCCAAGCTCAATATGGGCGATGTGATCGACGTTTACCCATTTGAAGGCAAAGTGTGTAACCACGAGACTGGTGAAGTACTTGCGACTTTCAAACTGAAAACCGATGTGCTGTACGATGAAGTACGAGCAGGTGGCCGTATTCCACTGATCGTTGGACGCGGTTTAACCGATAAAGCGCGTCACGCGTTAGGTTTGGAAGCGTCAAAAGAATTCCGTCGCCCAGTGGCGGTTGCGGATAACGGTAAAGGCTACACGCTGGCACAAAAAATGGTGGGTAAAGCGTGTGGCGTGCAAGGCATTCGTCCGGGCACCTACTGTGAACCTAAGATGACCACTGTGGGTTCGCAAGATACCACAGGCCCAATGACGCGTGATGAACTGAAAGATTTGGCGTGTCTTGGCTTCTCTGCTGACTTAGTGATGCAGTCTTTCTGTCACACATCTGCTTATCCAAAACCGGTTGACGTACAAACTCACCACACCCTGCCTGATTTCATCATGAACCGCGGTGGTGTATCGCTGCGTCCGGGTGATGGTGTTATCCACTCATGGCTAAACCGCATGCTGCTCCCAGATACGGTCGGTACAGGTGGTGACTCGCATACTCGTTTCCCATTGGGTATTTCTTTCCCAGCGGGTTCTGGTTTGGTGGCGTTTGCGGCAGCGACTGGCGTGATGCCACTGGATATGCCGGAATCAATTCTGGTTCGCTTCAAAGGTAAAATGCAGCCGGGAATCACTCTGCGTGATCTGGTGCATGCCATCCCTTATTACGGCATTAAGCAAGGCCTACTCACGGTAGAAAAAGCTGGCAAGATCAACGAATTCTCTGGTCGTATTCTGGAGATCGAAGGGGTTGAACACCTTACGGTTGAGCAAGCATTCGAACTTTCAGATGCTTCTGCAGAACGTTCTGCGGCAGGTTGTACCGTAAAGCTTTCACAAGCGTCGATTGAGGAGTATCTCAACTCGAACATCGTGATGCTGAAGTGGATGATTGCTGAAGGTTATGGCGATCGCCGTACTATTGAACGCCGCATTAAAGCGATGGAAGCTTGGCTGGCAACGCCAGCCTTGATGGAAGCGGACAAAGATGCGCAGTACGCGCATGTGATTGAAATTGATCTCGCAGAAATCAAAGAGCCTATCCTGTGTGCACCAAACGATCCGGATGATGCCCGTCTGCTCTCTGAGTGCGCGGGTGAAACGATCAATGAAGTGTTCATTGGATCTTGTATGACCAACATTGGTCACTTCCGTGCAGCCGGTAAACTGCTTGATAAATTCAACGGCCAGTTGAACACACGCCTATGGGTGGCTCCGCCAACCAAGATGGATCGTGATCAACTGACTGAAGAAGGCTACTACGGTATTTTTGGTCGTGCTGGGGTGCGTATTGAAACTCCGGGATGTTCGCTGTGTATGGGGAACCAAGCGCGTGTAGCTGACAAAGCGACGGTGATGTCAACTTCAACACGTAACTTCCCGAACCGTTTAGGTACAGGTGCTAACGTTTACCTTTCTTCTGCTGAATTAGCGGCAGTCGGGGCGATTCTGGGTCGCATCCCAAGCGTAGCGGAGTACATGGAATATGCGAAGCAGATTGATGCTGCGGCAGCGGATACTTACCGCTACCTCAACTTCCATCGTATGGGGCAATATACCAGCAAAGCAGATTCAGTGATCTTCCAAGAACCAGCATAAGCAAAGTCATTTGTTTATCTAATAAAGCCGCGCTTGTCGCGGCTTTAGTTTTTTGCGCTTTCCGTCTGTTGAAGTCGTGGAAATTATTTGTGTCTAAGTATCGCGAAGTCGTTTGCGATATACTCACCGCACTGTTGATCTGTGGAGAGTTCACCATGGAGTTTGAATTTATTAAAAATACCTTACTTGGTGAGTATTCGGTGCGATGCAGTATGGAGCATCAAATCGTTGGGCGTTGGCTACAAGAAGAGATTGGCCAAGATCAGGCTAAGCTTAGCCAAGTTTTAGCGCTTATCGAGCAAGCGGTAAAATCGCCAGCACAAGAGTTTCTATGGGCAGGTCGTGAAATCTCGCTCATGGTGCAAGGTGATGAAGTCCAAGTGCAAGATAATGCGCTGGCGTATGACGCCGAACATGAGTTAGAGAGTGATTTCTTTCTGTATGACAGTGAAAGTGTTGCTGCTTGTGGGCGAGAAGATTTCATTGCTTTACTGATTCAGTGGCAGAACTTTGTACAAGGGAAATAAGCAGTGCAATAGCCATTGTTGTTAAAATTTGTGCGTTATTGTTGGGAAAAGGCTGCACCGAAGAGGTGCGGCCTTTTGTTTTTTATTAAATCAAGCACTGCTTTTTCTTTTTAAATCATGGCGTTAATAAGTTGGCACATACCTTGGATAGTGAAGAGTAAATGGACGACTGCTTCAGAGAGGAAGAGATGAAACTGATTAATGCAATCATTAAACCATTCAAGTTGGATGATGTTCGTGAAGCGCTTGCGGATGTAGGTATCGAGGGAATGACGGTTTCTGAGGTGAAAGGCTTCGGGCGTCAGAAAGGACACACTGAGCTATACCGAGGCGCGGAATATCAAGTCGACTTTCTACCCAAAGTAAAAATTGAAATCGCTACGCAAAGCGACAATGTGGATCGTGTGGTGGAAGCGATCATCAAGGCTGCGCACACCGGAAAAATTGGTGACGGCAAAATCTTTGTCTATGACCTTAGCCAAGCGGTGCGTATTCGTACTGGCGAAATGGATTCAGAAGCCCTTTAAATTTAAGGATGGGAGAGTTGATTATGGAACTATCAGTCACTGTTACCGAGCTGCGTTACGCACTCGATACCTTTTTCTTCCTGATTTCAGGAGCTCTAGTCATGTGGATGGCAGCAGGGTTTGCCATGCTGGAAGCGGGGTTGGTTCGCTCAAAGAACACCACAGAAATTTTGACGAAAAACTTTGTTCTGTACGCGATTGCTTGTA
>JBOFIW010000113.1:0-4307 GCA_051650365.1 Vibrio sp.
CCAGAGAACGCCAATGATTCATTTGCCCTTGTTATCGCAACTAATTCATCATGATGGTAATAAAGTTGAGCAATATTTCCTAATGCATCAACCGAAACACTTTGCATTCCAATAGCATCATAATAGTACTTACGAATTACCTTATTTTGATCATCTAGAATTTCAGAAAGTTGACCATAATTGTTATAGCTAACTTGGTAGCCTCTCTGTGCTAAATTAATACGATTACCAAGTTCATCATATTCAAAAGTTTGGTTAGTAAAATCCTCATGTGTATTATAAATGTTGATTAACCTTGTTGGCATCTTAGCATCAAAGATGCGACTTTCAGTATTCACAATTCCATTGTCATAATGGGTGGTTAAATCAGTAATATTATCGAAATGATCATAATAAAACTGCTGCTTTATTATCGATCTTCCCATAATATCTTGGGGTGGATTGGCCCCCGAACTGACAAATTCTACAATTCTTCCCAGTTGGTCATAATCAAATGTTTCTGTTTGAATGATTCCATTTGTCGTGGTTTTTCTCTTAATAATACGCATTGAAGTATCATAGGAAAGATCCATTCTTAATGTTTCTTGACCATTGCAAACCCAACGACGAGTGCTTTCCATATCATTAGCACCGTAATCTAAGTACATTTCGACTTGATCACTTCCATCTTCATAACGCTGCGAAACAAGCCTATCAAATTGGTCATAGTTAAGGTTCACAACAGCTGTTGCATTACTATTCCCAAAAACAAGTTGCTGGACACGGCCAAAGTCATCATAAGTGAGTGCCTTAGTGCTACCGGTGAAATCGCGCATAGACAATAGAAGTCCCTTTGCTGAGTATGAAAATACGGCGTTTTCAGCTGTCGCACCTAGACTCGTCACTATTTTTTTACTGAGATTTCCAAGTGCATCATACTCATATTGAGTGCTACTCATTGATGCAGCATCGCTCACAACCAAACCACGATTGTTATAACTAAAACTCCGAGCACAAGATGGATCATTACTAATTTCTTGCTTTGTTACTAATCCGAGCACAGGATCATAGCTATACGTTGTTGCGTGACCATTTGGCAGAATGACTTTTTGATAACGGTTTGAGTCATCATAATCCTTGTACTGGTAACGTAATCCATTCACCTGCCTTTCTATCAGTCGACCAAAACCATCGTATTGGTTACTAATAATGGTAGCATGCGTATTTTCATTATTACCCAATAACCCATCTCTTGTATGAAGAGTTAAACTTTCATCTTCGGTTCTATTGTCATAACTCATTTTATCGGTAAATATCTCTGGACCATTCTTACCAGAAAAACGGGTCGTTTTTTCTATCACACGATCAAACACATCGTATTTAAATTCAATCACTGCGCCACGACTTGTTTCGGTGCGAATGAGTCGGTTTGCTAAGTCATACTGATATGGGATTTCATAAATAAGTTGACCTGCTCGATCAAAATATTGTTCCAAAACCGTATTACCCCATGCATCCTGATGGGAGATTACGGATCCTTTCCCGACAATACCTTTAGTATGAGTTCGAGATGCATAATCAAATTGGTTAACTTCTACCACTCCAGAAGGGTAGGTAGTACGATAAATTTGACCATATAAGTCGTATTCATAGTACGTTGTTAGTTCTAATGTTTTTGTATCCAGTGTGTCGTATTGTGTCGTTGAGATTTTACGTCCAAATGAATCATATTGATTTGTGTATGCCGTAATTTCATTAGTACCCACTTTGGTTGCCATTGAAAGGACATGACCATTAGCACTACAAGTTTGTACTGTTGTTTCTCCCTCTGATTCTTCAATGCTTAATACATAGTTATCACTGCTAATATGACTTTTATATATTTTTTCAGAATAATCGCTGCCATCTTTTAATAGCCTTTCTTCTGTGATTTGGTTTAGCTCATCATAATTAACTCTTAGCTCTACACTATCAGAACCATTTTTATAAATAAGCTGACCTGTAAAGTAATCATAATGTTCAATATTAGAATGAGATAGAGAACCACTTGCGGTAGTTACTTGGTAAACTATGCGGTCCTGAGTAAAATCATACGTATATGAATAACGCATTGGCTCCGCACCAAGGGCCGTTGTAGATTCCTCCCTCTTTTTACCATAAACCTCAATATCTTGTCGGTTTTCATAAAAATGATAATTCGTCACCAATCCATTAATCTTTTCTGTTGTAAGAACAGAAAAAGAATGACCATCAAGCAGAGAAGGTAATGTTTTATAAGTAAATTCCTTTTTATTTACTAGATTTCCTCCCCTATCCAAAATACTTTGTGTTACGGGGATGTTTTTAAAACTACCCTGTGAATTTGCTTTATACTCACTGACTGTTGTTATACCAGTCTCATTAGTATGCTCTAGATTGTTACCCCATTCATCAAATTTATAACTTTCAACTTTTTTACTTACTGATGATGAGTTAAAAAAGTTGACTTCTTTTCTTTTAAGAAATGTATATTGGGGAACCTGATACTTAATACCTACAGCATTGTTAGCATAATATTCATAATTTATCTCTTGATACACATCACCTTTGGATAGATAACGCTCCTGCTCAATCAAGTGATACTTGGTATAAGTTTTTTGTATTTCAATGTTATTATCTATAACCTCTTTCGATGAATACTTATAATCTTGTGCTGCTTGGAAAAGCGTATCCTCACCAGGAATATAAGCGGCATCACTGGCAAAACCGAGATAATTCTTGTCAGAATAAGTATATGCATGAACTCGAGGCGCTATTCCATCTCCTTGATAAACCGTCATTTTCGTAACTTGTGGCACATATTTATTAGGTGCACCATCAGGCATTAGAAACCCACGCTCATAATACGTGACTTCTTCTGAATATCCGGCTGGATAGGTTGTTTTTGTCAATAGATCCATTCCTGTTTCATTGAACCAGGAATACTCAAATTTAAAACTAAGATCTTCTCGGTTTGGTAAGGTGATATATGACAATCGCTTAAAGCTTCCGCCACCGACTTTATGGACGGTTGATGATTTCAATAAACTTTCGTTATTATATAATGAAATTTGTGTCGACCATTCATCAGACCATGTATCAATATGAAGGCTTAGACCAAAGCTATCTTCAATTTTATATAAAATTCTTTGCGAATTATTATACCAATAAGAAAATTGAAGATGATGACCTTTTGCATTGTACAATCGGCTTAATGTCCCCTCATTCCAATCGATAAATTCTACCTCACCAGAACTATGGACGACTTTTATTTCTCCTTGTTCTGTCCCTGGAGTAGAAACATAGTAAATCTTCACATCCTTTAATTTATAGTATGGTGCTACATATTCATTTTTTGCTGAGTCCCACTCAATTTTGAATTGCTGACCATTTCTTAAACTAAGAGTAGAACTTGCTTTATCAAACGAACTCAGTGGTAATGACCAACCTCGACCAAATCCAATATCAAGAGGATTATTCATGCTATAACCAATAGTCACATCAAAGTAAGGACCATTGAGACGATTACCTATCAAGGATAATAATTTAATCTGTGCAGAATAGCTTCCCGTTCTAGGATCAACACCTGAACTAATGAAATCTGAGAAATTGTATGCGTTACTGATTATTTTTTCCATTTTACACCAACTTTATTTTAAGAATGCAATAACCTCTACTGCATGATCACAGTATTACCGTATTTAAAATTATCAACCACCGAGTTAGAATGTTAAAATTACAAGTTTCCGCTACGTAATGGGGAATTTTACTTTGATTTCTTTAAACCAATATCAACGTGAAGTGTTATGTTGATATCGCTTAACATTCTTTGCCAAGATTATTTACATTGAGAATTACTTAATCATTCCAATATTCATAGTTCAAAAAACCAATAACCCAAGCAAGATCACATTTTAATTGATACTTTTATTTTTTCACGGTAAGAATTAATTTAAAATCTATATGTTTCTAAATAATTAAAAGGCAATTTACAATTTGGAAATGCATGATTTGCCTTGAGCTAATTTAGTATTTTAGACAACTATAAATTTATTATTATTTATGTAAAGCGAAGCAATTATAAATCTCACATAAATCTCACGAATTAGTTCTGCCGAGCTCTTCCTCATATTGATCTTACTTCCAAAATATGTATTGTCACAAGCAATCTCATTGACGAGGCAAATGTCTCATTCACAATACAAAAGAGATCTGACCAGATCTGCAGTGTGTATCCCCAACTAATAACAAATTAAGAAGAAAACAATGAAAATAAGACTCTCTATTCTGGTTGCTGGCCTCGCTAGCCT
>JBOFIW010000114.1:0-3622 GCA_051650365.1 Vibrio sp.
TTAGGTTTGCGAGCGACTGGCGTTAATGCTCGAATGGTCGCTGCACAAGGTGCGAGTACGGCTTTTTATACTTATTTCTGTTTAGCGCTTTCCAATGGCTTTGTTGGGTTTGCTGGGGCTTTATTTGCTCAAACCAACAGTTTCGCAGATGTCACTTCTGGTGTTGGTACCATTGTGGTTGGTCTTGCCGCGGTCATTTTGGGTCAAACCTTAATTCCGGGGCGGAAAATCTGGGTAGCCGTAGTGGCCGTAATTGTTGGCTCGGTACTGTACCGTTTGGCGGTGGCTTTTGCGCTCAGCTCGGGAATGTTTGGCCTACAAGCTTCAGACCTTAACCTAATCACCGCAGTTTTGGTGGCTTTGGCACTAATTATGCCGAAGATAAAAAGGAACTTGAAACCAAAAAAGCGTAATGCACCTGCTCAGAAGCCAGAACTCTCTCAGCAGGGAAGCGCGTCAGGAGATGCAGTATGATCCGTTTACAAGATATTCAGGTGACGTTTAATCCCGGTACGATTCTTGAAAATCGCGCACTACGTGGGGTTTCTTTGGAAGTTCCCGAACACCAATTTTTAACCGTGATTGGTTCTAACGGAGCTGGGAAGTCAACCTTACTCGGGGCAGTAACAGGAGAGACTCCTATCATCAACGGTCGAGTATTGATTGACGAGATTGATGTAACTAAACAAAGTGTTGATCAACGTGCCAATCTTTGTGCTCGTGTGTTTCAAGATCCATTAGCGGGAACCTGTGGAGCTTTGACTATCGAAGAGAATATGGCGCTCGCTTACATGCGCGGTAAAAAACGTGGATGGAGTTTGGCACTTTCCAATCAGCGGCGCAATTTGTTCCAAGAACGGATCAGCATTCTCGGTTTAGGGTTGGAGGATCGTCTTGGTGACAACATAGGCCTGCTTTCGGGTGGTCAGCGCCAAGCAGTGAGTTTGGTGATGGCAACGCTGTCGGAAAGTAAGCTTCTGTTGCTTGATGAGCATACCGCGGCTCTCGACCCACGTATGGCAGCATTTATCATTGATTTGACTAAAAAAATCGTGCGTGAGTTTAACCTAACGGTAATGATGGTTACCCACTCGATGAAAGATGCTCTTGCTTGTGGTGATCGCACTGTGATGTTGCACCAAGGGCAGATAGTACTCGATGTTACCGGTGAGCAGCGGGCGAAAATGGGGGTTCCTGAGTTGCTTGAAATGTTCTCTAAAGTACGAGGTGAAGAATTAGCTGACGACAGTCTTTTGCTGAGTTGACCAATGTTTTTGGCATAAAATGGTGAGATTAGTGCCCTTTATGCGACAACAGCTGACATAGGGCTTGTTTTTTTGGCATAATTGCTAAGATGCAAACTCCCATACTACCCATTATGAGCCTTAACCGTTTATGATGGGTTTTCTACTTTTGAGGTCAGCAAGACAACTATGAATCAGCGCATGAATCGGGCTTGGATTATCTGTACACCACTGCTTGTTGCATTTGTGCTTGTTGCGTCCGTCTCTCAACAATACCTCTCTGATTTGAATCAAGAGATTGATAACGCTTATGCCGACATCGTTGAGCAGTTAAATAGAGCGGAGAAAGTGGTTACCGCTTTGGATTACACTTTTACGCATAATGACAGTCCCACAGAAAATATCTTGTTCAAACATTCCTCTCGCATAGTAGAAAATGTTTGTCAAATCAAACCAATAGATGCACTGGTACTTTCTCAAGGTTTTAGTGCAAGCTTAGCCGTTCCCAAATTAGAACTTAGCTATATGCTAATTGGTGATGTATCACTGTGTGACTCCAACCCCACGTTAAGCGAAAGTTTACAAGTTAAGCTTTCGATGGCACCTATACTTTCTTTTCTGCATGACATAGATGAGTATATTTCTGGTGTGCACTATGTGGATAGCAGTGGCTATATTATTTCTTCACCGGATTCATTTGGTGAAACAGTTTCTTACAAGCAGATTCGTAACTTTATCGACGAAAGCCCAATTTGGAATCAAGCGATATCAGCACCAAATATGATTGCTGTGGATGGCCCATATCGTTCGATTTCGAGACAAACAGAAGAGTTACTGCTGAGCTTTATCTTACCCGTATATTTGGATAGCGAATATCAAGGGCTGGTTGCGGTCGATATTGGTTTAGCCGAGCTGCTTACTCGGATGCCACATTTAGCTTCTGGTTTTGAAATGATCGATATTGAGCAACAGCCTCTACCACATAGTGCCTATCGTCCGTATCCTCTAACCAGTAAATATGCTGATTATCATCAAGCCATATTTTATCAACTGGATTTTCAGGCCGAATTTTTTAGTTTTTTAAAGCAAAAACGTGGCAATTTACTGGTGGTTGTTCTGGTTTATCTATTTCTTACGGGATTGCTGATCTACTTCAACACTCGTTGGGATAGAAAACATTATGAGGAACTGGCCGCTCGTGATCCATTAACAGGTTTACTGAATCGTCGTGGAATGGAAGGCTTTTTAAGAGGAAAACGCCACAATCAGTATTTGGCTATTGCAGTACTGGACATTGATAATTTTAAAAAAATTAATGACACCTATGGACATGATATGGGTGATAGAGTCATTTGCTACATAGGTGAGCAGATTGAAACTCATATTCGTAGCTCTGATGCGGTTGCACGTTTTGGTGGTGAAGAATTTGTTGTATATGTTACCGCTAAAGATCCAATGCAAATCGAGAAAATCATGCAGCGAATTTTTGATGCGGTTTGCCATGATTCGGCTCAAATCCTTGATCAAGGTTTCACAGTGTCAGGTGGGGTAGAGATAATCGAAAATAAAACCGAACTCACCTTTGAAGAACTGTTCAAAGCCGCTGATGAAAAGCTGTATGTGGCGAAAACCAGCGGTAAAAATCAGTTGGTTTATTAGTGCTCAGTTGTTGTTTGATGTAATTGTTCACGATAACGCTGTAACTGATCCACAATAGGCTCTACTTGAGTCAAGGTACGTAGCTCGCCAAACAGCTCATAGGCTTGTGGGTAAGCGTGACGTAGGTAAGCAAACCACTGCTTAATACGGTTTGGGTAGTATTTGCCTTTGTCACCACGTACTTCAAATTGCGTGTAGTGCAGCAGTAAATCCACCACTTCATGCCAAGGCATAGCCGCGTGATTGTGTTTAACCACGTTGCCTAAATTCGGTACGTTGAGCGCGCCACGGCATACCATCAATGAATCCACGCCTGTGACCTGTATACAAGCTTGACCATCGGCGTAATTCCACACTTCACCGTTAGCAATCAATGGAATGCTGCATTTTTGGCGAATTTGATCAATGTAGTGCCATTTGATTTCGCTGGCTTTGTAGCCACCGGCTTTGGTGCGTGCATGCACGGTTAGCTCATCCGCGTTGGCTTGCGCTACCGCATCAACAATCTCAAAACAATCTTCCGGATCTTCCCAACCCAAGCGGATTTTCGCCGAGACAGGAATGTGCGCAGGCACCGCGTCACGACACGCTTTGACCACTTGATAGATCAACTCTGGATGTTGCAAAAGAGCCGCGCCGCCTTTGCTTTGATTAACCATTTTTGCAGGACAACCGAAATTCAGATCGATGCCATGAGCACCAAGTTCAGCAGCGCGGAT